>JADGCQ010000089.1 GCA_015228925.1 Magnetococcales bacterium
TTAAAGTCAAAACCCTGGGGGCAATCCCCCAGACCCCTTTTTTCTTTTAACAATTTTATAATGTGTGGGGGGGGATCTGAACGGTTACCAATCCAACCCACATCAGGCCCCCCCGGCGAAACTTGGAGCAATGCCCCAAAATATCATCCCTGATACGCCTCTCAGCGCAAAAACGTACCAAAATTGCGTTCACCCCAACGCTCAATCCGCATCATCCACGCCGGCTGATCCAGTTCAATCTTGATATAAAAATGGTTCCCCTGCATGGAAAAACGGTTGCCAGAAATCAATTCATGCAACTCATAACTCTCCCCATAACCAATGCCATAAGCTTCGGTGGGGATAAAAATCTCCCCCTCCTGGCGATTGAAAGGATCCAGATTGACCGCAACCAAAATGATGTTTTTCCAATCCTCGGAAGCCTTGCCGTAAAAAATAATGTTGGCATTGTCCGAACGGAAAAATTTAAGATTTTTCGAGTGATGTAAAGCCGGATTCTCATGACGGATGGCGTTGATCCGAGAGATAAACTCCTTGATGTTTCCCGGACGATCCCAATCCCAAATCTTGTACTGATATTTTTCCGAATTCAGATATTCTTCCTTGCCCGGAACCGCCGCGTTTTCACACAATTCAAACCCGCTATAAATACCAAATACCGAAGAAAGCGTCGCTGCCAACGCATAACGGCTCATAAAAGCGGGACGACCACCCTCCTGGAGAATACGCGGCAAAATGTCCGGTGTGTTGGCAAAAAAGTTCCACCGCATGTATTCCTTGACCTCGTTCTCCGTCAACTCCTTGAGATACTCCGTCAATTCAACCTTGAAGTTGCGCCAAGTGAAATAGGTGTACGATTGCGTAAAACCAACCTTCGCCAACATTTTCATCATCGGTGGCTTGGTGAACGCCTCCGAAAGAAAAACAACCTCTGGATGCTCCCTCTGGATTTCACTGATCAACCATTCCCAAAAAGCAACCGGTTTGGTATGGGGATTGTCTACCCGGAAAGTATTGACCCCATGGCTGACCCAAAACATCAGGACGTTCTTCATCTCCTGCCATAACGCTTTCCACTGCCCCTCTGGTGCGCTAAAGTTGAGCGGATAGATATCCTCATATTTTTTGGGTGGATTCTCGGCATACTTGATCGTCCCATCAGGCCGTTTGAAAAACCATTCTGGATGCTCCTTGACATACGGATGATCCGGGGAACAATTGATGGCGAAGTCCAAAGCGACATCAAAATCCATCTCGCGGCAAGCTTTCACAAAACGATCAAAATCGGCAATAGTCCCCAGCCCCGGTTCTATCCCATAATGCCCACCCGTCTCATTGCCGATGGCGTAAGGACACCCCGGTTCCTCAGGACCGCATTCCAAAGAATTGTTGGAACCCTTGCGGGCCGTCCGCCCGATGGGATGAATCGGGGTCAGATAGATGACATCAAACCCCATGGCCTTGATGTCCGGCAATCTGCGGATACAATCGTCAAAGGTGGCACTCTTAGCCGGTTCTGTCCCCTGGGAACGCGGAAAAAATTCATACCATGCCGCAAACCTTGCCCGGACCCGGTCCACATAGACCTCCAACGGCGGATCCCGCATGGTGACATCGGCGGCCAACTCGCCAACCTCATGATTGGCCAACAATTCCACCTTTTCATGGTCCGAACCACATGCAGCCAACCGTCCCAGCAAATCCTGATAGAAATTTTTTTCAGACCGCTTGGACGCCTTGGCGGCAATCTGCCGCAAAAGAGCTTCCCCCTCGATCAAATCGCTACGAACATCCTCATTGGCATCGCTTTTCTTTTTGGCATCCTGAATCCAAGTTGCAAAAAGATCGGTGTACGCCTCCACCGTAAAAACATATAAAGCATTTTTCTCCGGCTTGAATGTCCCTTCCCACAAACAAAGGCCAGGATTGATCTGCCGCATGGGGGTCTCGGACCACATTTTACCGCCAAATTTCTCCCGAAATTTCAAGAAAACTTTGATTACGGAATGGCCATCGCGATACACGGCAGCACGAACGACAATGTTATCCCCAACTTCCCGCTTGATGGGATAACGTCCCCCATCGACCGCAGGAGTGACCTGTTCGATGACGATGGGAGAAGGGTTTCTCATGCTCATACTCATGCACAATCACTCCAGCTTGACGGTAGATCGGGTGGAAAAACATTATTTAACATGTTTTTTGTAGAGTTCAAAAGTCTGCCTAGCAATACTCGCCCAACTGAATTGCGCCTCAACACGCGCCCTCCCTTTGTCTCCCATGGATTTCATCAAAGCCTTGTCATCCAACACCTTGTTGATAGCAACAGCCAAGGCTTTGGAAAATTCCGGGGGGTTAACCGGTTCAAACGGACTTTCCTGATATTGTTCAAAATCGACCAGATAACCCGTCTCACCGTGCTGGACGATTTCGACAATACCACCGACGGCACTGGCAACCACAGGCGTTCTGCACGCCATGGCTTCCAGATTGATGATGCCGAATGGTTCATAAATGGAAGGGCAGCAAAACACGGAAGCACGCGAATAAAATTGAATGATTTCCTTCTTGCTGAGCATCTTCTGGATCCAGATGATGTTTTTTCGTTTTTCGCTGACCTTGCGGACCCCTTCCTCCATTTCGTGCAAAATATCGTCGGTATCGGGGGCACCGGCACACAGAACGACCTGGGCTTCATCGTTGATGTGCTTAATGGCGTTAACCAGATGGATGATCCCCTTTTGCCGGGTGATGCGACCGACAAACAAAACGATGGGCTTGTTGGGATCAACCCCATATTTTTCCAGGGCATCAACCCGGTCGATCTCCTGGTATTCCTGGATGTCGATACCATTGTAGATGACACGAATACGGTTGGGATCAACATTAAAGAACCGCAGAATATCGTTCTTCATACCGTTGGAAACGGCGATGATGCCGTCGGCACTCTCCAGGGCGGTTTTTTCGATCCAGACGGATAAATCATACCCCATACCCAACTGTTCACGTTTCCAGGGGCGTAATGGTTCCAGGGAATGTGTGGTGATGAAAAATGGGATCCCATAGGCTTTTTGCGCAACGATGCCCCCCATGTGGGCATACCATGTGTGACAATGCACCAGTTGGGCATCGATGGGGTTGGCATTGAACGCAATGCAATTGTGCATCGCAGTCAACGGAGATTTCAGTTTGCTGTCACAATTTTTGAACGTTTCTGGGGGGAAATCCAATCCCTGCACCGTCAACCTTCCCGAAGTTTCATTCTGATTCCCAAAGCACCGCACCTCCACATCCATGAGTTGCGCCAGCTCCTTGGAAAGGTATTCCACATGAACGCCGGCACCGCCATACACATTGGGTGGATATTCTTTGGTGAGAAACAGTGCTTTCATCGGTCGGTTCTCCTGATCTTAATTTTTTCTCGGCAATTTCGGCCATGGATGCCATAATGCGTCGGCAGGACAAGGGGGAGGCATGTGGGCTTGGTATTTATGGCTGAAGTTCACGGAAGTTTGGTTTTGGGCCATGATCATTCGCAAATGGTTTATTTCCGATAAAATCCAGCCAACACAGCCCCTACCCTTTTACCGTAGTGTAACCGAGTTGTGGCTATTTCCCAAGGTGTAGACCATCAGACACAGCACATTATTGCTGCGTATTATCCCATGCACAGTGACCATGGCTACCCCACACGGACCAGCGAGACCCTAAAATACAGTGTGTTCACAGTTTACACCAATCAAATTGTTTTTTGTGTATAAAAAATTATCTTATTCATCCACAAAATTTCACCCCCAGGCGCACCCCACCATCCCCTTATTCCCTACCATTTTACAGACAGCCTATGAAAAATCCGTGTCAAATGCTTTCTACGAAGTTATAGTGGCCAATCATGATTCTAAACTCAATTTTAGACAGGGAGAAGGCGAATGGCGCATATCAAACTGAAAGGTAATCCCTTCAATACCTGCGGTACCCTTCCGTCCGTTGGTGCTGCGGCCCCCGATTTCCAATTAACAAAGACTGATCTTTCCGATGTGTCTCTGAAAGACTTTGCTGGCAAAAAAATAGTCCTCAACATTTTCCCCAGTATCGATACACCCGTGTGTGCCGCCTCGGTACGTCATTTCAACGAAGCGGTCTCCAAACTCAGCAATACGGTTGTCCTTTGCATCTCCCTGGATCTTCCGTTTGCCCATGACCGTTTTTGCGGTGCGGAAGGACTCAAAAACGTGATTTCCGTATCGGAGTTACGCAAACGTGGCTTTGGCGAAGCCTATGGTGTCCGTATCATCGATGGACCCTTGGCAGGATTGTTCTCCCGGGCCATCGTGATCGTCAATGCCGCAGGAAAGGTCTCTTACACCGAGCAGGTTCCCGAAATCACCCAGGAACCCGATTATGCCAAGGCCTTGGCCGCCCTGTAAAAAACTTTCCCCCATCCGTTGGGATCGTATTCGACGCCCGGATGTTACCATCCGGGCGTTTTGTATCGTAAGTCAACTAAAAATCCCAATGCATCTTGACAATGTTGCCGGTATGCCTATTGTTGGGATACTCTTAATCCCTGTGGCGTTCGTGTTCTCCTCCTCTTCTTTAAAGAAGGGAGAGAGGGTTGTTTCGGTGCTTGGTTATTCAACAAAAATCCTTACTTGAAATAGAAACAGGTGGATGATGCCGTCAAGCGATGATCAAAAACTCAAGCCCGTCAATTTCCCAAGAAAGATGATCGGCGACCTTGCTGAACGTTTTGCAAGGGTGGTTGGATTCTCCCCTGGGGGTGACTTGCTTGATGTCGTTGAAAAAAAACTGGGTGGAAAACTGAGATACGCAGAGGCCAATGAATGGCTGGACACCGCAAGTGGTTCTATCGAAGTCCTCGGGCCTAATCGGTTCACCATCACCCTGGCCAATTTTACTGGCCCGAATCGGAATCGGTTCACGATTGCCCATGAACTTGGCCATTACGTCTTGCACTCTCAACTTGGAAATCAACCGTTAAAAGCTCCAAGAAAAGGCAACTCTCCTGCCGAGAGAGAGGCCGACTGGTTTGCCGCCGCTTTTTTAATGCCAAGAGAACCGTTTAAAAAAGCACTTCTTGATGCGGGTGATCCCCCCAACCTATACCTTCTTGTAGGTCGTTTCCAGGTGTCCATACCCGCAGTTGAATATCGCATCGAGGGACTCAAAATTGATGACCTCACCGCACAATAATCTCAGTAAAATCTCTGAAGAGTCTCTTCAGCCGCATGTCCGTCTTTTCCTAAGCGTGGATGTGGTTGGATCCACGGCCTATAAACAACGATGGATCAGTGCAGAAGTCAACGAATCCTGGATCGTCTTTTTTAGATCGTTCTTTGATGAGTTCCACGTCAGTTTTTGTTCTGAAATTGCTGAGGTTTCAAAAATTAGGGTTTTGTCAAAAACGGGTTGTCCTGTTCCATGGAAATTGTTGGGTGACGAAATCCTATACGCTATAAAGATTGATAAAGGACATGAGGTCTTTCTTTATACTGAAGCTTTTCGGAAAGCGGTGATGAACCACCGTGATAAAATTGAACAATCTGGCAAACCTGTCAGCTTAAAAGCGACGGCTTGGCTGGCTGGCTTTCCCGTTGGTAATTCAGTCATGTCAACGCCCATGGGAGAGGATTTTATCGGACCGCTCGTTGATATCGGATTCCGACTTTCCAAATTTTCATCACGAGAACGCATGGTTCTATCGGTTGATCTGGCTTGGTATTTAACAAAAGGGGACTCTGGACCACGTAGTTTGTTCCTGGATGGTCTTCAATCCCTGAAGGGTGTTCTTGGTGACAAACCTTACCCAATCATTTGGTGGAGCATGGACGAAGCCCTGTCGTCTGGCATGAAGAATGTGGGCTTGGTTAATTACGTAGACACTTCGAAGTTGCATGAATATTGTGATCTTTTTATTGCACGCGCACCCAAACCGTTGATCCGTCCTTTCTTTTTGGGAGATAACGACTCGCTGCCTGATCACTATCAAACGGATTTGGATAGAGTGCGACAACTCTGGAACGGGGTTCCCAATGATCCCCAGGGCAGTTATGACAAAAACGCTTCCGTATTGACTCCGATGGAAGATATTGCTCTTGCAGAGTCGAATAGGTCTTTCGTAGCTTTGATTGACAAGGCGGTGATCGAAAAAACATCCGACCTATAAATCGCGTTCCACAACCCCACGTCGTGTCACGTCATGCAAAATGTCCTCTTAAACATGCCGTGCCAAAAACTCCAAAATAGCCTGTCCAACCTCCCCGGGTTTTTCCACAAAAAACAGATGGTCGGTATTGGGAAACGTAATCAGTTCTCCGTTGGGTAACATCCGTGCCATAAGCTGGGAGTTGGCAACGGGAAAAACAGGATCCTGTTCACCGCAGGCGACCAACACCGGGGTCTTTACCGCTCCCAAATCCAGCGGTTTAAGAAAAAAACGGGACATGGCATGGTACTGTGCCATCACCTGGCGTAAATCTTCCGGGTGCGCCAATCGGTGCTGTAACATGAAATCATAAGCCTCGGGATACGCAGCCAAACTGGGGCTAACGATAGGTTCCAATATCCAGCGGGCATAGGCATCGGGACTCATTTGCAGCACCTTCTGCATCTGCTGCAAACTCCAATACAGAAAAAGCGGTCGAAAATGAGGCCCCCCGGACGTTGAACACAAGATGGTGGCTGTGCGAATCGCATCGGGTGCCATGGTCAACAAAGATTGAACAATCAACCCTCCCATACTGACACCCAACACATGTACCGGTTCGCCAATCTGATGGCGGATAATCGCCAGGATGTCAGCCGCCATATCTTCGATGTCAAAAGGGGCATCATCCTTCGGCGAACGACCCATGCCCCGGTTATCGGCAAGCCAAACGGTAAACTGTGGTGCCAGTTGCGCCGCCAATGGTCGCAACAGCCAATGGGCACAACCAAATCCGGCAATCCCCAACACCAGAGGGCCTGTACCCGATTTCCAACAGTACAAAGGCAATACCGTTCTACTTTTTAGACGTTCATCCGCTTGCGCCAACATGATTATCCCTTGCATGTTCAAGATGTTTGCGTCATTGAGACCAGAACAACCTTTACCAAGGATCGGCCATCATGACGCAATCATCTCCCGATACCGTTTTTTGTGTGATCAATGCTGATGATCTTGGAATCTCCCAAAAAGTCAATGAGCGCATTTTTCAATTGATGGACCAGAGACTCCTTCGATCCGCAACGGTGATCATGAATGGGACCGCAGTGGACAATGCAATCGCGAGAACGCCCGCTTATCCCCATTGTTCCTTTGGGATCCATCTGAACATCACCTATGGCACGCCGTTGACCCATCATCCTGATTTAACACCCATTTTAGACTCTCATGGCCAGTTTAGCGAAAAGTTTCCCCATGATCATCTGACCCTTCCCGTACAACAGGCCGTTTTTGCCGAATGGTCGGCGCAGATTGAGCGCGCCTTGGCCATGGGACTCCCTATCAGTCATTTGGATTCGCACCATCACGTCCATCGAATTCCGGCACTCCTTTCCAGCTTGACCCGCATCCAAAAACATTACGGAATCCATCGCCTTCGTGGAAGTTGGACCATCTTTCCCGAAGAAGGAGATAATTATCCCAAAAATCACATGGACTCCAACCATAAGACCAAAACCACGCAAGCATTTACGGCCTTTTACACGTTTATGCAACATTTTGGAAATGGCCATTCCACACCATCGCCAAAAACCTGGGAATTGATGACGCACCCAGGATCTCCTTACGATGGTGATTCCACCCTGTTGCAGGAATCATGGCAACAAAAACTGTGTTTTCCTGTGGAGATTATCTCCTTTTATGAGTTATAACCAAGAACCCGCTTTTCTCACGCCACGGTCCCAGCGGCAAAATCACAACCTTTTTGATCAGGGAGGGCTTGACGATGAAACACTTTAAACAATCCCATCCCGATTGGTTCGCGACCCCTTATGGTCAACAACGAAATTTGTCTCAAAAGGCCCAGACAGAAGGATCGGACAAGGCCGATGTCAAACTGTTGGTGATCACACCAGGAAAATCAACGAGCCATCATTTCCATCTCCTCAGAAAATCCTGGTTTTATGTCATCGACGGCAATTTGCGGGTATCCAGTGCATTTGAAAATTGGCAGTTGGATCTAACAACCGGAGACATGTTGGAACTGAATCCGGGGGAGGATCATTGTTTCCTAAATGTGGGTGCCTCGGATGCCCAGGTTTTGGAAGTGGGAAGTCCGGGACACATCCCTCATGATAAAATTTCAGTTCAAGCCACAGGAATGACCCGCGCAGCACCGCCCGGAAAATTCTGGCACACCGATTCCAGGCTATGCCTTAAAGTCAGCGGCGTTTCTTCCATGGAAGCGGCCTGTCATTGTCAAACCGCTGGGGTAGACGCCATCGGTTTTGACCTCGTCGATGCCGACTGGTCGCATGACCTTGACCGCCTGGATTGGGTACAACGTCTACCATTTTCCATGAGCCGTTTTCTCGTCACCCATCTCACGCAACCGCATCTGGTCTCGGCTCTCCTCCAACGACTTGGGTGCGACACCTTGCAATGGTGCGGAACCGCCAGCGAAGAAACCTTACGGACGCTCTATTCGGTCGTCCACAACCAACGCTATCGCATCATCCATACCGTGGTCGGATCACACACCATCATCCGCGAAGAGGTGAATAAAATCAAACCCTGGGTTTCGTTACTGGATGGCTTGGTATGGGATCCCGAATCATCAACAGAAACAGAAAATCTTTCCGAGGGTGGCATCATTCTGGATACGTTGGAATTACCATGGGTGATCAGCGTTGACACAATGGCAGAAGATTTGGAAAAATTATTCAAGAATTCCGTATTTTTTAAAGGAATCGATGCTGTAAGCAACGCCTGGCACACCCATCAACGGGGGTGTGGTGAATCGTTCATGGATCTGGAAAAAGTTCACAGATTACTCAGACTGGTGAAACAACGCCCCGTTCAGGGATGATTGTCGGCCAGTTTTGGATCGTAGCAAACCCACCGATTGCGTCCCCCCTTTTTAGCGGCGTACAAAGCCAAATCCGCCGCTTTGACAACATCCCAAAATTCATCACCATCCGCAGGAAAACTGGCGATGCCAATCGAAATGGTCTTTTGGAGTACCCCCCCGGAAAACTGAATTTTTGTCTGTTCCACGGCAACCCGAATTTTTTCCGCCAGTTTGGTCCCCGTAAAATCGGCATTTTCCTGCAAGATGACCAAGAATTCCTCACCACCATAACGGACGACAATATCGGAAGTCCGCACTTGACTGCGCAAAGTCTTAGCCAAAGCCTTCAGCAAGGTGTCCCCAACATCATGGCCATGGGTATCGTTCACTTGTTTAAAATGATCCAGATCCATCATCAAAAAGGAAAGATTATTTTTTTTACGCAAGGTTGTGGCAACCAAGGTATCTTCATAATCCATCAGGAAACGTCGGTTATGCAATCCGGTCAAGGCATCCCGGATGGAAGATTCCCGGAGGGTATCCAGGAGACGTTTGGCCTCGACGGTGGGGGAGGATTCGCGCAGGTAGGTGCGGATAAAGGGTAGGAGAAATTGATAAACGGGTCCTTCGGAACGCTGCGCGACGATTTGAATGATGGTTCCCACTTGGCCGGAATGAAAAATGGGGATGCAAATGTGTCCAAGGTTGCTGGCCGGGTCGGAGTACTGGAACTGGGTACAAATGTAACAATTATCGAATGAATCGATGAGATGTCCGGTTCTGTGGGCACGACAGGAATCGGCATGACGCAGGATCGCGGCATCGCACCAGAAGATTGGCTTTTGGGGATCGGCATCGACAACAACGGCACGTATATTATTGTTTCCGGGGAGAACCTCGTAGATGGAAAATGTGGAAACACCGAACTTCTCGGTCAATAATTGACTGATGCGCAAGTAGATTTCCTGTGTCGTCTGATCTTCTTCGACAGCTTGTTTGAACTGGGCCACTTCCAACAAGGTTTCCACCATTTCGGTGGTCGCGGTGACCAAATTGCAGTTGGCTTCGATTTCATAGCGAATCAACTTGGAGATATCATGGCTGATGGAACCCAGGTTACTTTGCAGGTGTTGCATGAGACGATTGAGATCACGGGAAATGAGTCCCATTTCATCATTTCCGCGATAATCGATCTTGCCGCTGAAGTCGCCATCGGTGGCGCGGGCCACGACGTGTTGAACACCCTGGGCAATACGGACGACTGGAGAAATCTGGCGACGCAGGACAAACGCGAAGAACATCGCGAAGGATGCGATGATGGCCAACATGATACCGATCGTTTGCAGGGCTTTGGTGCGCAACTGCCCCATGGAAAGGTGAATCGTGACAACCCCCAACACCTGACCTTTGGCAACGCTGTGGCATTGCAGGCAATTGGGGGTACCGGTATCGGAGGCGATAAACGGGATGGTTCCCCGGAAAACGGGGGGGCCATCGCCTTCGAGCATGGAAAAATAGGGAATGCCAGAGGTAAGAACAGCCTGATCGATATCATCGCTGCTTGTTTCACGGTCAAGACCGCTGCCGAATTGCTGGATAACAACAGGACCACGAATGACTCGGGCTTGTGACAACCCTTCGATTTCGGAGAGTCGTTTGAGAAATGGATCCCGCTTGTCGATAACACCGTTGATCATGGATTCGGTCAAACTGACGCGGATGACCTCGGCGACGGATCGGACATGTTCTTTGGCTGTTGAAATAGAAAATTCGCGGAAGGTCACCAGACTGACAAAGGCGAGTACAATGATCATGGCACCGTAAAGGGCGACAATCAACAGAGTCGTCTTTTTTTTCAGGTTCATCGTTGTGAAGAATGTATGAAGTGTTTTAATCATGACGGCTATTCATAGCGTTTCCGAGCATAATCGTGAATCATGGCACATCGGCGGCCGATGGTATAGGATGCCGGATCTGATCTGGCCGTTTCAACTTCAGGTTTTCATTCAAGGAAACTGGAAAGGTTCTAAACAGAGATGCCTCAATGACGGTTTCCTTCCACTCAGTCTCCAACGATAGGTCAATTTAGCACAATTCATGCCCCGAAGAAACCCCGCAAAACATCTGACAGACAAGCAGAGGGGACGCATCGACGAGATGCGGGAGCAGCGCTTGCAGAGCGACCACGAAAAAAAGCGTGTTCTATGGGAAAAATTAGCGGAAAGTGAGATTTTTCCGCCGGAAGAGGGGCGTGTCATATCGCATTTTGGTTTTAATGTGGAGGTTGAGGATCCTTTGGGGATGCGGTTTCGTTGTGCCATCCGCGAAACGGCGGGTCAGGAACCGGTATGTGGCGATTGGGTACAATGGAGTCGAGCGGCCAATGGTTCGCCGCAAGGGGTGATCTGGTCGATTTATGCGCGAAAGAATGCCCTTCAACGTCCCTCATTTGGCGGGCACATTCAGACGGTAGCGGCCAACATTGACTTGTTGATGGTTACGTTGTCGGCGGACAAGCCCAACGTGGGGCTGTTGGATCGGTACCTTGTAGCGGCAGAAGCTAACGCCATGGAGGCGGTTGTCGTAGTCAACAAAATTGATAAGTTAGATGATCAGGATTCATTGAGTCAAGTTTTTAATTCTTATGTAGAGATGGGTTATCGCATTTATTACGTTTCGGCACACACCGGTCAAGGGATGGCTGGATTGGATGCGGTGTTACGGGACAAGACCAGCATCTTTACCGGTCATTCGGGGGTAGGAAAATCTTCCATCATCGGTCGCTGGATCCAGGGTGAGGCGAGGCCGATCATCGGTGCCTCCCATGAACCTACCGGAGGTGGACGACACACGACAACGGTCGCTCGGTTCTATCATTTGTCCACGGGAGGGAGCCTGATTGATTCCCCGGGGGTACGAGAATTTGGGTTGGTCAATATTGCCAAGGGGGCACTGGCAGGTTATTTCCGGGACATTGCCCGAAATGCCCGTCCCTGTCGTTTTTCCGACTGTAGCCATCAGCATGAACCAGAGTGCGGGGTCAAAGAGGCAGTTTCCTTGGGCAAGGTTTCCCAGAGGCGTTATGACAGCATGTTGCGGATTTTTCACTCTTTGTGATAGCGCATGAATATTCTTCCCAGACAAAATTCATCCATTGCGGGCAACAAAAGCGGTTGACATTTTCTGGTGGCTTTGGTAACTATGCACCTTCGTTTGCGCCCGTAGCTCAGCCCGGATAGAGCAACTGGCTACGAACCAGTAGGCCGGAGGTTCAAATCCTTCCGGGCGCGCCAAGAAACACAAACACGTCAACCAGACGTGAACCAATCAGAATTCGTCTTTCGAAAAACAAATAAATTTACAGATAAAATTGTCGGTTGACCGCATGAATGACGGGTCCGTGCCGTTCGAGGCCGGATAGGATGATGAGACGCCCCGGGCTGGTCAAATGGTCTTGGTATGAGTTGACCGCTTTCTTGATCAAATGATAAATTCTCCAGGGTCCACCTCACCTCTTCATGCGGTGGCCTCGACCCGGTTACGGCCATTGTGTTTGGCCCTGTAGAGTGCCTGATCGGCACGCGCCAGCAACGTCGTCGCGTCATCGTCGGCCCGGCACTGGCTGACACCGAAGCTGGCGGTCACACGCTCGACGGCGTTAAATTGATGTCGTTCCAGGAGACCGCGCATTTTTTCCGCAATGTCCTTTCCACCTTCAAGAGAAGTCTCGGAACAAACGAGCAAAAATTCTTCCCCACCCCAGCGACCGAAAAGATCGGTATCCCGTACATGCGTCTTGACCAGACCGGCAAGCGTACACAGAACGTCATCACCCACGGTATGGCCATACGTATCGTTGATGCTCTTGAATTTATCCACGTCGAACAGCACCACCGAGAATGGGGTGGCATATCGTTGAAAAAGACTCAGACGCTCGCCCAACACTGCGTCGAGTTTATAGCGATTACTGATGCCCGTCAGCCTGTCCGTCATATAGAGTCGCTCAAGTTGGGCGTTTTTGACATCAAGTTCGGCGGCATATTGGGCAATCTGGCGATACGAGTCATCCCGTTCACTGGCCACGGCATTGGCAAAACGGGTCATCGCCTGAAATATTTGTCGCGGCGATATTTCCAGGTCCGACTGAACCCTCTGTTCCTGCTCCATGGATTGATGTCGTCGTTCGTAGGGGTTTTCGCTCAATCCCACGAACGTCATGGTATTATTCAGAATCTCATGCTGACCGGCCATCGCGGTAAAAAATTCTCCATACGTGAAGAATCCCGCCGTGGGGGCAAGCCTGGCAAGGGGAAGAAGTTCCTTGTCAATCTCCTTTTGCAATATTTTCTTGCGTCCACCACAGCTATATGCCCAAATGGCCTCGATATGATGTGTCAGCGTATGTTCTAGGTAGGTATTATCGAGCAGCATGTCAACATCGGCGCAACCGAAAACGACCCGTTCACCCACCCCCATCCTGCCGGAAAAAAGACATGCGCCATTTTCGTCCATCTCCAGGAGGATATTGGAGACATGGAGGTCGCCACGCTTGCGCATCAACGGAAAAACGCTGCTGATGGAGATCAGGTTCGTTTCGACACCTTTACCGAAGTAATGACGATAAAGTTCCGCCACACTGAATCCGTTGATGGTCCGCACCAGATCCCCTTCGGCATCGGTGACAATCATCTCGCTTCCCATCGGTTCCCAATTAAATTTCATCACCGGTTTGACGTAGAAGGATCCCCCCGATATGGCCACAACGACCACCCCGCGCTCGATGACCTTCTGTCCAAGAGAGACCCAGGTCTGTTGCAGACGATCATTGTCCCCGGCACACCCCCCCGCCACGAATGCACCCGGCACCCGCTTCCCCAGGTAATGCAGCATCTCCGTCGGCACCAGATCGATCCCGGCACTCAACATAAGCAACAGTTTGACTTGATTG
This sequence comes from Magnetococcales bacterium, assembly GCA_015228925.1. Classification (GTDB taxonomy): domain Bacteria; phylum Pseudomonadota; class Magnetococcia; order Magnetococcales; family UBA8363; genus UBA8363. The sequence continues at coordinate 13,963 of JADGCQ010000089.1, forward strand.
TTTAATATGCCGTCCAGAGCGGGGGTAGGCGTTGCATTCGGACAGGCGACTGCCCGCACATGGCTGGAGTTGAACACGGATATGGAGATGACAATACTCTCCGAATGGCTCACCCCTTCCAGAATCTCTCCGGTCGTGGTTGCACCAACGATGACCGCGTCAGGCAACAGTTGACCAAGGTGTTGCAACACCGCAACCAACGCACCGCAATCCAATACCCCGGAAAACACCTGAACAAGAACGTTCGCCTTTCTGGCAATATCATGTTCTGCGACAAACTCGGATAATTGGGCAGAGTTCCGGTACATCATGCTGAACAGCTTCATTCTTGATCCTCCCATCCATCACGACATGAAGGAGAAAATCCAGGATTCCACGGACTGGATCGATGCGTACACCATTCATAGCGCGGCGTAGCCGCAACCAAACAAAAGAGCAGGTATTCCGACTTCTGCTTGGGTATGTTGAAGTTTCCAAACACCAGCATCCAATCGAAGAGGGAACACCACGGAGACCTTTTTATCGTTATCGAAACACGGGAAAGATGTCACCGGAACGCTTTCGGGATTTGACCGGTTGGTATTCCAGGGAACCTTTCATCCCCTAGCATACAAATGGGGGGACGAGACCCTACATCTGATTCGGCTGGGGCATTGCTGACCCGACTTTGGCCATTTCACGCTGTAGCGGTCGGTTGATACACAGTACCTCCCATATCTTGGTTGAAAATTGCACGAAGTCAGCTTTGGAGGCGGAGTTAACGAAATACTGATGGAACCAGATGCATCTCCGCACATCAGTGCGGTCAACCGATCTGGCTTGACGGGTAAAGTCGCGCCGACTTGCTCTTTCCGTCCTATTTCCGCCGGGATGGGTTCCCTTGTTTCCTTGACCAGTAGCTTGCTCAGTTCATCGACGCGGAACACTGGGCATTTCGGATCATAGGCCGCATGGAGACTCCCAAAATATCTTCTCACAGCGCAAACGAACTCCGCGTTGGCATGGGGCGGAATAACTTACTGCTCTTTCGACCATAGTTTAAGTTGGTTTTTTTGCAAGTGGTCCGCATACACTCCGGGCTAATGTAGTCAAAACATTCATTTCAATCAGTCTGCCTGACAACATTCTGAGCGTCCAACGTGTTCTGCCCCCTGGAGGAGTGTTACACGCCACAGCAATCAGTTGCGCCCCGCTCCCCATCCAGTTTCTGATATTGCCTTCCTTGAGGCTTTTTTCGGTCCAATGCGCCATCAAACCCTTCTTCTAACAAGTACCTTCCGAACACGGGAAACTGTTGATAGGCTGACTTCCAGTGCCTCACAAATCACCGAATCAATCCAACCTAGGCATTTCTCTCCCGCATCTGCTTTGAGCAGCATCAACGCCCGACAAAGACCGGCGGCAGCCCCCGACCTTTGGAAATCAGGTCAGGCAATTGTCTGCGCTCCTCTGGAGTCGGATGCGCATTGTGCCCCTATCGAGGCAAAAAGTAAAAGGATAAAATCAAAGACAAACCGTCGGGTTTCTCCCCACGCCAAATGGGAACTGAGGTGGACCCCATTGCAAGGACAATTTTTCAGAAGAATTAAGCGACACTTTCCTCCCAATTTCGT
>JADGCQ010000008.1 GCA_015228925.1 Magnetococcales bacterium
GCAATCCCCCAGACCCCTTTTTTCTTTTAATAATTGATTATTTCCGGGAATTTGGACGTGCCAATTTCAAATGCGATTGCCCTGGATGTCTCTCCCGGTTTTGCGGCCATCCACGAGGTGTCCTTGAAGAAAGAATCAAAGTCAGGCAGGGCCTCCTGTTGGGGTGGTTTGTGTCCCAGGGCAAACCACAGGGTATAGAGCAGCAAAGAGGCTTCGGCAATCAAGGACAATGCCAGCAGGATGATCATCGGTTCCCAGTTGCTCAGTACCGCCATGATCATCAAGATAACCACCAGCAGGTGGGTAGGAAATTGCCAGCGCAAGGCCAATGGGGGGATCAGATCGTCCATCATGGGTATTTCCACCAAACCCGCCAAACGGCTAAATCGATGAAACCAGACCAAAAAAGGGATGATCTTCATCAACATGCCCAGCAGAATGGAAGAGACGCAGCCCAAAAGAAACACGCCGCCGAACAAAAACCGATTCCATTCCGCATCCAGGACGGTCCATGAGACCATAAGGATCAGGGAAACCAAACCCGAAGCAAAGCCCAGGAACCAAAACCGAAGGGTAGCATCTATTTTTCTTCTTTTTCTCCCCCCCAACATGACCACCATGCTTTTTCCGTAAAGAAGAATCGCCGCGAAAAAGAATGCCGTCGGGAGCCAGAAGATCCACTGACCCGTATTGGAAAAATAAAGGGTCAGAGGTTGTCCGATGAGAAAGAGGCTCCAACCTGAAAGGATGAGGAGGGCGTGTTTTCGAGGAATTTCCTGGGCCATCGTAAACATGGGCAACACCTGAAACGAAACCCCCACAATCAACACCCCAACCCAACCCATTAATCCCCATAATAAATGTGTCATGACCAAGGCGATGCGATCCATATCCAAAAAGCCATGGGCATACTCACCGAGAAAAATACCGCCAAGAGTCAAAACACCCAGAAGACAGAAGGTGGCAATCCGCATGGCCATGACCGTTGGATGCCGGGATGGCGTTTGAAACAATCCCTTCAGGACTGGGATGGTGAACAGAATGACAGCCCCCCCCAAACCGAACGATGCAAAAAGGAGCATCCAGGGATGGATTTGGGTTGTCAAACCCAGATACATCGTGGCAACACCCATCACCAGCAACCCGTGGACCCATGGAACCAAACGCGGCCAAGGGACTGGAACCCCTGCGAGAACCGGGATCATTTGGATCATGGCCCCAAACATGACCATGCAGATCCATCCCAGTGCAATAAGATGCACGGTGGCGATGGTCTCCGGGGCCAGGGGGGTGATCAACAGGTTTTGTCCATGGACCAGCAATGACACAGCGGTCAGAATCAGGAAAATGGGTGCCGTTACAAAAAAACGAAATGGCAAATGGAGGGGAGGAGCCTGATCGATATGAAGTCCACCGGTAGAAAACATGGTATTCCTTATGGTTCACACCTGTTGCGTGATCATCATCAAATTATCGCACATTTCCTTGGACGGATGACTGTTTTGTCGGTTAGAGTTTTACTCCAAGTCAATGTCGATGCCAACAGCACTTTTAAAGGATAGGACATGGAACATCAAATCGATCTTCAAGGCAAGACCGATCAACAATCTTTCGAACAGTTGCTCGCACTATTTGAAACATTGGGATCCAAAGATGCCGTTGTCGCCACCCTTGGCCATCATGGGGAAGGGGTTGTGAATCTTTTGCAAGGTCAGATTTGGGGTGCGTTTGAATGGTGCCCACTCCACTTTGGTCCCCCGTCCTGGCAATACGTTTTAACCAGAACCTCAACCAAGTTACCCAAAAGGTCCATCGGGGAATTTCTTGGGGCGGATCACCAACGGTGTGATGCATTGTTCATCAAACTGGAAGAGGCATCCCAAACCGACGACATCGCCAAGGCGACCGTTCTCTTCAACCAGTTTAGAACCGGCATGGAACATCACTTTGCCATGGAGGAAAATGTATTTTTCCCCGCCTTTGAACAGGCCACTGGCATGACGCAGGGGCCAACCATGGTGATGCGGATGGAGCATCGGCAGATGCGGGGGTTGATCGGGCAGGGAGGGCAAGCCCTGGCGCAGGGAAAACTGGATGGCGTCAGCAAGGCAGGCTCGACACTGATGATCCTGATGCGCCAGCACAACATCAAAGAAGAACAGATGCTTTATCCCATGGCAGACCAACATCTTGGAAACAACGTGGATACCCTTGTCCGTAACATGCAGAAGCTCTCTTCGGTCGAAAAAGTGGCCCAATAAAAGCTACGAATGTCCGTGACAACAACGGCTCCTGCCGTTGTTGTCCACCCGGCGACAGGTACAACCACTAAACCATGATGCGGTCCACCGGCGCAAATCTTTCATATTCCACTTCCCGACGACTGGCGCGATTGGACGACTGCTGCGCCAAGTGCCGACGTTGGTGCCAAGCATGTTCCGACGCAACATCCAAAACAACAACCCCCAGCATGGGATCCAGTTGATCTAGGCGCGTGAGCAGGTCATGCAGTTGGTGCTTTTCCACCAGAAGACCACGAATCACCCGGCCATCGAACAATTCAACAACATATTTCATTGCAAGCTCCTCTCATTTTTATTCTGGCTGACACCCTGATCGACTGTTTTTATCCCTGATAAGGATTATGCAAATGCCAGGCCATTAACGGAGGATTTTCTTGTACGTGATCCCTGTTGTTTCCGGTCGTTGCTTTTTTATATCGATGTGTTTGAAAATAATATCATTATTGATGTTGGTGCAGGTGCCATCCAAACACGCGAAACCGCCATAGGGATGACCCATCCCGTGTTGGTTTTTCCACATGCCTGGGAACATTTTGACGATGCCCGGCACCTTTGACGGTAAACTTGGAAAAAAGCCTGGGAGAACACCGATTCCGCGAGGGGGATTAGGAAAACAATGCCCGAAGATGTTATGATTACCAAACTTGGGACGATCAACGCATTTATTCGTAGAATAAATCGATGACTTGCGTTGGCATACCCACATCTTTTTTAACTTGTTCAGCCATGTGGATCGCCGTTTTACTATCACGATAATTGACACGAACGGAAAACCATTTTTTATTATCTTTAACAAGCAGGTGAACGTAGGGATCCAACCCTTTTTCGGCCAATACAGATGCCAATCGTTCGGCATTTTCCCGGTTGAGAAAAGATCCGGTTTGCACAACAAAGAGTTGTCCTGCGGCCCGGAGCGTCTGTTCACTCACCAGAGGTGTTTGGCTATGACCAGCTCCCTCCACCACGTTGCCAGCAGGCTGCTTGTGGGAAATCGCGTCGTTACCGGCAGACTGTTTGTGGGAAGTCGCCTCACTTGGACCACCCACCGGAAGAGGATTGGTCATTTCTGGGGAAGCTGCCACCTTGGGTGGTGGGATAGTGGACTTGGTTGGCCGTTGTACGGGGCTTGATAAAGGCGGAGAAGCCGGTGAAGCCTGAAAATTGACAGCGGTTTCCTCGATGATTGCGGCGACGCTCTGCCCGATGGGATCCGGGTTAGCGGGGGTCTTGGCCCGGGGGGAGGTTCTGTTCCAAGGTTTGGGAATGGGGATTGGCGGGACGGAAGTGATCAAAACCGGCGTGGGAACCGGGATTTTGGCCGTTTGGCCGGTTTGTTTGGCCACCTGCATGGCGTTGGACTCATGAACCTTCGGAGACGGCAAGGGTTCTTTTCTTTCCGCAGAGACATCCTTGTCTGCGGGTTCAACGGCAGATGTGCCGCGTGGTTCATCGCCCCCGGCAGATTGCTTCTTGGGTGGAGGCGGTTCGGGCTGAACAGCACCGCTAGGGGAAACATGGCTTGGAGGAACCAATTTTTCGACCGACGCCGGAGAGGATCCGACCTGAGGTGCGGATTCAACCTGCGGGGGTTGGTATTCCGTCCGACTTTCGGCACTATTTTTTCGTTCCCTGGGAACCCACGGTTCCGCCTGTACGTGGGAATTGTTCTCTCCAGGGGGAGACACCGGACTGTAGATAACACGCGATGAAGATCCGGTAGTTTCCTGTTTTGAAGGGGTATCTTTGTTGGTTTCCGGGGTTACGGCGTCGTCTTTCTTCAGGGGAGCCGGGGCCGGAAGGAGATCATCCAGTTTGACGACTTCGGTAACCTGACGAACGGCATCAAGATTCTCGAAGGAGACGCCGCGAATAAAATGAAACACCAACCAACCCGTCAAAGTCAGCAAACACACCACGACAATCCAAGAGCGCACGGCACGCATCAAAAAACCTTGCGCCTCTGGTTCGCCATCAACGGCCCGGCATACAAGACCGCGACTGATGACCTTTTGCGGACGGACCTTGAGCAAAGCGGCAACTTGATTAAGAATCTCGTTGATATGTCCTGGATTCCCCTGACTTCTTGAAAAAATTTCCACCCAGGCAACCCAGGAAACCCGATAGTGATCTCCCCAATTTTTTTTCAGGTGAAAGTGAATATAATCCCACACTTCACTGCGAGTTAACGGCGTGACATCCCCTGTACCGATCAAGAGGCGTTCGAGTGGCAGGTAAGGTGGTGAATTGAGCAGATCCAGAAGGTCGTAAGTTCCGCAAAGGAGGGTTTGGAGGGGACGAAACTCCTGGTAGATGAATCGGGTCGAGAGTTCCAGCAAAGAGGCGTTTTCCGAGGTCAGCAGATGGGCCTGATCGACCGCGATAAGAAGCTTTCTCCCGGTTTGGGCACGTTTTTCCAAAGCACCGATCAAATCTTCGCTGGTAGGCAAACCATCGGGGGAGAGGGATTCCCAATCGGGATCAATGGCTCGAATCAGGAGTTCTAGGAAGCGGACGGTGTTGTTATCGGGGGTATCGAACAGGATCATGTCCCGATTTTCCGGGAGGATCCCCTGGAGACGATAAAGAAGAAGGCTTTTCCCAGAACCTTCGGCACCGACAACGCAAATAACCCCCTCACCCCGAACGATGGAGGAACGTAAAACACGCCAAACAGGGGCATGACTTGCGACCGGAAAGTAAGGCTGGGAGCGTTTTTGCTGCGCGAAAGCCTGCCGCCTGCCCAACTGATCCGGCTTGATTGCCACTTCCATGGTTAAATCCGTGAAATTGTCTAAACCCATCGTGGGATAGGCATTACCAGCTCATCAGCATGGTCCCCCCAGATGGAACACACAATAACACGTATTTTCCCCCCTCAAAACAGTCGATCTTTGGTACTGACGATTTGTCAGGAATTTTTTCTCAGGCGGCCACCCTGGAATGGAGAGATTCGGAATGGTTTGCCATCAGCGTGACCAACCCCGTCAGCAGGGGAGACAGGGGAGGGACATTAAAGGCGGGTCGTTTGAGGACATCTTGGAAAAAGGATCGGGAAAAATCAATTTGCCGTGCGGTGGAGGATTGAAGAATGATTTCCCATTGACCAAGAAGGTTGAACCAACCATCCACGGTCAGGAAACCCGATGGAGCCGATGGCACGTCATAACGCTGCAAGGTGGCGATCAGGGTATTTGTCAAAAGGGAGGCGCATTCCAGACGCTCCGCCTTGGCTTCTTGGGATAACCCTTCGAGGCGTTCAAATAATTCACGATCAGGATGGGTACGTTGCGCAAACATGATGCTAAACTCCTACCTTGTCCGGCCTATCTTGAGGGTTGGTAGACGGCTTTCCAGTCGGGATCAATCTTTCCGGCTGGCCGCTTCCGAGTAGATACGATAACCTTTCAACGGCAACGCCGCCGTCTGCACCAAGTCTTCGTTGCGTTCCACATCTGTGGTGGAAGAGACCAACTGCCACGTCAGGGGCGAATGGCTGGGCGACAGACTCTCCATCCCCTGCATCGACGACGGATAACCACCCAGGGATTCCTCAGGAAAGGGGACAGGTTCCTGATGCGCCATCGATGGCTCCATGGACAAAGCGTCCACGGAATCAATCCCCTTGTGGGCGGTTCGGGCTGTTTGTTGATCCGCAGATTCGGTTTTCATATCGGCCAGCGTGTTTTCAAAGCGGCCAGACTCGGAAACTTCCTGCCGGGATTGCGGTTGGATTCCATGGCCTGGCCTGAACAAATTTTTCAGGCTGTAGGTCAGCATGGGCGATACGGAATTGGCTTCGCTCATAAACACACTCCTTGTTTCCCAGGTGTGGAGGGGAATCAAGGAAACGAATCTGCAAGACCGGTACCAAACCAATACATATGGTGTTGGGGGCACTTTGAGTGGTAAAACAGGGTTGGACTTGCTTCAACGGGTCATTTGAAGGCATCCTATGCGTCAAGAATCCAACAGTCCACCCCCTTGCCCCACGAATGGGAAGGGTTGATATTTTATTTCAGACAACATTCCTCATTGATCTAAGGATGATACCGTGAGCAGCCTCATGCATGATAGAGATGGAAAAATCTGGATGGACGGTTCGTTGGTTGCGTGGCGGGAGGCCAAAGTGCATGTCCTGACCCACACACTCCACTACGGTTGTGGTGTTTTTGAAGGGATCCGATGCTATGCGACCCAGCAGGGACCGGCTGTCTTTCGATTGCCGGAACACATCGCCCGTTTGTTCCAGTCGGCGCATATCATGCGGATGACGATCCCCTGGTCTCAGGAGGAGATTCAACAAGCCTGCCTCATGGTGTTGCGTGCCAACGGATTGGGATCGGGATATTTGCGTCCCATTATTTTTTATGGTGCCGAGAGTATGGGATTGAATCCTGGAGCCTGTAAGGTTCATGCAAGCATTGCCGCCTGGGAATGGGGGGCCTATCTGGGCGAGGAGGGGATGGACAAGGGGATCCGGGTCAAAACGTCGTCCTACACCCGACATCATCCCAACGTCACTATGACCCGCGCCAAAACGGTGGGTAATTATCCCAACTCGATCCTGGCCAAAACCGAGGCGTTATCCTGTGGTTTTGATGAAGCCTTGCTGTTGGATACCGAAGGCTATGTTTCCGAGGGGTCGGGGGAAAATATTTTTATCCTGAAAGACCGCACCCTGATTACCCCTCCCTTGGATTCCGCCCTTGCGGGCATCACCCGGGATACGGTATTCACCCTGGCGCAACAGATGGGTTATCAGATACACCAACAGCGATTCCCCAGGGATGAAGTCTATATTGCCGATGAGGCGTTTTTCACCGGGACCGCTGCCGAAATCACCCCGATTCGTGAGTTGGACGGGCGCAAGATCGGACTGGGGACGGCAGGTCCGGTTACCAAGGCCATTCAAAAACGTTTTTTTGATGTGGTTCAAGGTCGCGATGACAATCACAGAAACTGGCTGACCTTTTTGGGATAACACCATGACCAAACATACCTACATCTTCACCATGAAAAATGTCACCAAGGTGGTGCCACCCAAACGGCTCATCCTGGAAGATATTACGTTGGCTTTTTTACCAGGGGCCAAGATTGGCGTTCTGGGGTTGAACGGTTCGGGCAAATCGAGTCTACTCAAAATCATGGCGGGACTGGATACCGAAATCAACGGTGAGGCCCGGCCTGCACCGGACATTCGGGTGGGATTTTTATCCCAGGAACCCGAATTGGATCCATCCAAAGATGTCCGTGGCAATGTGGAGGAGGGGGTTGGCAAACTCAAGGCTTTGCTGGATCAGTTCAATGAAGTCAGTATGCGTTTTGGGGAAGTGACCGACGATCAGGAAATGACGGCACTCATTGAACAGCAGGCGGTGCTTCAGGATGAGATTGATCGCCTGGATGGGTGGGATTTGGACAGAAAGTTGGAAATTGCCGCCGATGCCTTGCGCCTCCCCCCCTGGGAAGCAAACATCAACGTGTTATCGGGTGGCGAAAAGCGTCGGGTCGCCTTGTGCCGCTTGTTGTTATCGGCACCGGACCTGTTGCTTTTGGACGAACCAACCAACCACCTGGATGCTGAGAGTGTCGCTTGGTTGGAGCGGTATCTTCAGGATTATCCGGGAACGGTGGTTGCGGTGACCCATGATCGGTATTTTCTCGACAACGTTGCCGGTTGGATTTTAGAACTGGATCGGGGACGGGGGATTCCTTGGAAGGGCAATTATTCATCCTGGCTGGAGCAAAAAGAGGCGCGGCTGGCGCAGGAAAAACGGGAAGATGAATCCCGGCAAAAGAAATTGCGTGCCGAATTGGAATGGATTCAATCTTCGGCCCGCGCCCGGCAAACCAAAAGCAAGGCCAGATACACCTCCTATGAGGCGATGTTGGCGCAATCCCGTGAAGTACGACGCGAGACCAGCACCCTTTATATTCCCCCTGGTCCACGTTTGGGGGATGTTGTCCTGGAGGCCAAGGATCTTTGCAAAGGGTTTGGCGATCATCTTCTGATCGAAAATCTTACCTTTCTTCTTCCACGGGGGGCTATTCTGGGGGTCATCGGCGGGAATGGATCGGGAAAAACGACTTTTCTAAAAATGTTGACCGGTGGGGAAGCCCCGGATTCCGGGACCATCCGTATCGGTGAGACGGTCAAATTGTCGCATGTGGATCAAAGCCGCACCAGTCTGGATGGTGAAAAATCGGTTTGGGAAGTGATTTCCGAGGGCAATGAGAACATTACGCTGGGTGGCAAAGATATATCGTCGCGTGCCTTTGTCTCCTGGTTTAACTTCAAGGGATCGGACCAGCAGAAAAAAGTTAAATTTCTCTCTGGCGGCGAACGCAACCGGGTTCATTTGGCAGGGATTGTCAAGAGCAGCGGCAATGTATTGTTATTGGACGAACCGACCAACGACCTGGATGTGGAAACGTTGAGGGCCTTGGAAGATGCCATCAATGATTTTCCTGGGAGTGCGGTGGTTGTTTCCCATGATCGCTGGTTCTTGGATCGCATTGCAACCCATATTTTGGCATTTGAGGGTGATTCCAAGGTGGTGTTTTTTGAGGGCAACTACCAAGATTATGAGGCGTACAAACGCAAGACTTTGGGGGCGGAGGCGGTACAACCGCACCGGGTCCACTATAAAAAACTCAGCCATTGAACGTGAGTCGGTCATGGATTGATCCGAATCGGTTCCTGGTGCAAAAAGGTCATACCATGCCCAGCATTCGTGGACGTTTGGTCCGTTGGATTGTGCAAAAGGTGACAACCAAGGGGACCACCTACCAAAAGCCCATCTCCCAGCAGCGGCGGGAGATGGAAGAGCGGATGGGGCGGATCAAAGTTTCGCGGAAAGTTCGTATCCAGCGGGTGGATTGTTCTGGCGTTCCGGGGGAGTGGGTTATTCCCCGGAACCTTGTGGGCAACCGTGTGGTGTTATACTGCCATGGTGGGGGGTACTATAACTGTTCTTTGGGGACTCATCGGGCGTTTGTGGCCCGTTTGGCACTGGCCCTTAAGGCCCGCGTGTTGCAGTTTGACTATCGTTTGGCTCCAGAGCATCCCTTTCCGGCGGCGGTGGCGGATAGTTTGAAGGTCTATCGTTGGTTGCTTTCCCAGGCGGTAGATCCAACATCCATCATGATTGCTGGAGAATCGGCGGGGGGCAATCTGGTGATGACGACTCTGTTGGGGGCAAAAAACGGAGGACTGGCGTTGCCGGCGTGTGCGGTTTGCCTGTCTCCCCATGTCGATTTTACTTTTTCAGGAAAATCCATTCGAGACAATGCCAAGAGCGAGTTGTTGTATACCCTCAAAGAACTGGAATGGACGCGAGAGATTTATCTGGGGGATCGGGCTTCCGATAACCAACTGTGGAAAGATGCGATGGTATCGCCGATGATGGCTGATCTTTCGGGGTTACCTCCGTTATTGATCCATGTGGATGATACGGAGATGCTACGGGATGATGGGGTGACTTTGGCGGAGAGGGCAAAGCTGGCGGGTGTGGTGACGGAATTAAGGGTTTGGGAGGGGTTGTTTCATGCGTTTGCGTTGGTTTCGATGATCCCAGAGGCGGGGAGGGTGTTGAAGGAGATTGCGGTATTTGGGGAAAAACATTGGGGAATGAAAATTTCCTAAAAAAAATTATTAAAAGAAAAAAGGGGTCTGGGGGATTGCCCCCAGGGTTTTGTCTTTGATTTTAAACAAAAAGGTTTCCATGCTCCGCTTTTGACCTTGTTTTTGACTTTATTTAGATTCAAAAGCAAATTCAAAATCGAAGAATGAAGCTTTTTATTTAAAGTCAAAACCCTGGGGAAAGAATTCCTAGAGACCCCTTCTTTTTTTTCAATCGTTTTTAAGGGGGAGGGGACCACATCAGACCCGTTGCGATTTCGGCGGCTGACAAGAACCGTTCCAATGACTCGGTGGCGGATTCTGCCGAAATTCCGCAATTCTCGCCAAATAAATTTCATATAAACGGTCCTCAGGATCCTTCTGCAACAGATTTTTCAACCCCTGTTCCGCAAGATCCCATTCCCTTTTTCGGAACCAAGCAATCGCCTTGTGAAAAGACTCCAAACGAGAACGCATCTCAGGGGTGACCTGATTCCGAAACCCAACGGGGGCATAAATAGAAAAAACCTCATCGGAATCCTCCCAAACAACCCTGTCCAATTCACGAAAAACCATCTGTGGAACCAGTGCTTTTGTTTTTTCCCCCACCAAAACAGGTGCCGAATAATAACCCGCCCAATCGATCAAATATCTCACCTGATGGCTTGGTTCCCCAAAAATCATCAGATCATTGCGAAATTCCGATTTGATAACGCCATACGTCACCGTCCCCGACTGAATGGCAAAATCACACCGAACCAACGGCCAACCTCGCATCTGAAGTTCATCCTCAAGCGTTTCCAAACGGACCTTCATCGCCATAAGGGCCGACATGGCGTTGCTTCCATGCTTCGGATCCGCCACCGGTCCACCCCAATAAGCGATCAATAATTCGCCATCGCCATATTCAAAATTGCCAAGATATTGATAAATAACTTCCGTTAACGGTTTAAGAAAACATTGTACCCACTGAACCAATTCCGTCGCATCCAATTCTTTCGATACCCTTGAAAAATCCCGGATCATACACATCACGACGGTTACTTCCGTGAGTCCCCCGTGTGTCACCAAAGAAGCACCAGAACGGATGGTTTTATCGATCAGTTCGATGGGGGTCTTCGTGCCAAAAATGGCCACGATTTTGTTACGTTTGCGTGAAATGCCAAACACATCGATAACCCAGTCAGCCACAAATAACAGCCACAAAAGCGTCAAGGAAGGGGCTAATGGAATGTAAAGATCCCACTGTTTCCATAAATAAATCGTGGTCATCAGCATTACAAATGTAAACAGGCACGCGGCAAGCAACCGCCAGGGCCAAGCGACCCAAGGAAAAACAAAGATCACCATCAACCCTATGGCTGCCAGCAAAAGCGACTCAGGCCATGGAGAGCTTTCTGGTAAATTCTTAAAAGTGCCATCCAACATGCCGCTGATGATATTGGCGTGAAACTCAACACTTGGGAATCCCGATTGCACAGGAACCGTCAACAGCGGTCTCATTCCCGCGCCAACAGAGGAACCAATGAGGACAATCGCTGCATCCAAATCTTTTTTTTCGGGACCATGCTCAAGAATATCGATGACCGAATAATAGGGAAAACTCCCCTTTGCTCCCCTGTAGGGGACAAGAATGGATCCTTTGGCATCAACCCTGATTTTATGCGGCCCCAGTGAAATCCACTCCAGATCAGTCTCCTTGCCTTGGTTCTGTTCACGGGAACGGACCCCCAGTGTTAAAGGAGGGTCTCCAAGGATGGCGCGGATGATCCCAAGAGAAAGGGATTGGTACAAAGAACCCGCATAGACCTGGAGGAGGGGGGTGTGACGGACGACACCATCGGGATCCATCGTCGGTGTGTCGAGAAAGCCGGCACCAGAGGTTGCATCTTGGATTTCGGCAATATTGGACACATAACCAAATGCATTGACAGAATTAATTTCATTATATCCCAACTCGCTTAGAGTTATGACGGCCTGGGGCAATTTTCCCACATCGGTCGCACCAGACAATGCCGTCTGTCTGAAATTAAATCCCAAGACGACAGGACGATCACGCAGACTTTGGGAAAAAATTCGGTCCGTGTCCAAGGATGGGCGAAGTTTAAGAAATTGGGTCAAAAACGCAGAATCCTGACTGAGTGGACCTTTGGCCAAGGATTCCAGCGAGGACAAACCCGATCCAGAATCGGTACCTGGAAAAACCAAGTCAAATCCCAATACCCCAATGCGATAATGGTCAAAAAGGGTATCCACCAGAGAAGCCAAGCGATCCCGCGACCATGGCCATGGTCCCAGTCGCGTCAAACTCTTTTCGTCGATATCGACAATGATGATACGGGGATCCTTGGAACCGGAAGCGGTATGGAGAACCTTGAAATCGTAGGCAATCGACTCAAGCCGGTCCAACACAGGCAGGCGAAAAATTCCAAAACCCTGGATCAGGAAAAGGATCGTGATTCCGATCAATAAAAGATATCGGCCAACCTGCCAGTGGGTCACTCAATTCCCCCTTACCCTAAATTCCCGCTGGTACTCATGAAGCGTGACACACATATTTTTGACTCGGGACTGCAATTTTAAAAGGACTATGGTGGGCGATTCAGGGGTCATATCCTGGAATTTTTTCTGGGATGACATCATCGATCTGTTTGGGGTTCAAATAGGTTTGCGCATATTCCAGATAGACTTTCTCCTTGATGAACACTTTAAAAAGGTCTGGGTCGATGTGCTGGTCTTTTTTCATGAATCCTAATATTTTCAATGATTCAGAAAGGGTTTTAGCAGGTTTATAGGGCCTGTCGGCTGCCGTCAAGGCCTCAAAGATATCGGCGATGGCCATGATTTTAGCACCGACAGACATCTGATCCCCTGTGAGACCATCGGGATAACCTCTGCCATTGATGGCTTCATGGTGCGATCCCGCCATTTCTGGGACACGACGTAAATGTTTGGGAAATGGGAGGGTTCGTAGCATATTTTGGGTCGCAACGACATGGTGATTAATGATCGTTCGTTCTTCCGGGGTCAAGGTTCCTTTGGCAATGTTCAGATTTTTTATTTCGTCCTCGGTCAGAAAATTCACCTTGGTACCGGTGCCATCGGTCCATTGGGTCTTGCCAATTTCCAGAACCCTGTTTTGCCGCTCGGCAGACATAAATTCACCCCCGACATTGACCTCCCGAACGAACGCTTGATCGGATTTGATTTTGGCGATGGACTGGTTGAAATCTTCTTCCATCGCGGCGATGGCCGCATGATCCCCTTGTTCCATGGCCTCCATTTTTCGGCGTAGGAAGGCGATTTCGGCATCCCGTTTCAAAACCTCAAAACGGGTATCGACGGTATGAATTCGGTCATGGATTGTTTCAAGTTTTGTTGCTTTGTCTACCACATATTCCGGGGTCACCACTTTGCCGCAATCGTGCATCCACGCCGCAATGCGCAGTTCGTAGATATCCTCTTCCGTGGGGTGGTAATCCTTTAACACGCCATCCTCACAACGCCTAGCGGCCTTGGCCAGTAACTCGGATAACACGGGTACCCGTTCGCAGTGCCCCCCGGTGTACTCTGACTTGTCGTCGATGGCGTTGGCGATGGCTTCGATGAACGATTCAAACAGCTTTTTCAAATCTTCGATCAAACGCTGATTGGTCATGGAAATAGCCGCTTGAGAAGCCAAGGATTCGGCCAGTTGCTGATCAGCCTTTGAAAAAGCGATAATATTTCCCGTGTGCGCATCTTTGGCGTTGATTAACTGCAACACACCGATAATTTCATTTTCATGATTTTTCAGGGGGACTGTCAAAAAGGATTTAGAACGGTAACCGGTCATCTGGTCAAACTTTTTAGTTCCCGAAAAATCATAGCCTTCCGCTTCGTAGGCGTCGGGTATATTAATGGTGGTATCGCGAAGAGCTGCCGCCGCTGCGATCATTTGCAGGTTGGGTTGGCCATTTTTATAAAGGGGGAGGGCAGGGTAGGGGATATCAACCCCCGTGGTCCCCCCCATGGCGATGTTGAGTGAATCGGTACGGATAATCTCAAACTTCAGCGTCTCTTCCACAGTTTTCGTATACATGGTGCCGGCATCGGCATTGGTTAAATCCTTGGCTCCCAGGAGAATGTTTTCCAGCAACCTTTTGGTGTCCCTTTCGGAAGAAAGGGCAATGCCCAATTGATTGAGTTTATCAACCCGCGCTAGCAAATTGGACACATCCTGTATTTCGGACGTTTTTCCAACTTGGTCGTCAATCGTTTTGGACCCCATACATTTCCCTTCACTTGAGAGACTTGAGCCGATGCTCGCAGCATTTTGCCGGATTATACATTATTTGACAATGAGACAAACTTGTTTTGTTGCGCCTCCATTTTTTTTGCCAACCATATCCATTCCTCCGCACCCCATCGTGGTTATTTTCAATAATTATGCCAACAATTGGCGCGGCTATCTTTAGGATGGTTTGGTCGTAAGAATTTAACATAACGTCGATGTTGCGCACAGGTTTTCTGGCTTTTATTAATAATATAAACAAGTCGCATAAGATGTATTATGTTAAATTGCCACCAGGATCAAAGTATAGACTTGTAGGTTACATTAATTTGTCGCTGTGGCCAATCAGAAACATCATTGTATATGATCACTATCATCATAAATTAGAATTATGGTCAAAATTGGCTCACTTTACGGAAGATGAAATTAATGAAAACCTTATGAACCTGTATGTGTTTCTATTCATAACGAGAAACATCGCGGTCATGTAGATATTTCTCGTTTTCCATCGCGCCAATCAGATTGAGAAACACTTAGATCTCGTAATCATTTCCATTAGCGCATGTGCGGTTGAAAAAACGTGGAAACTGCCACGTCATGCCCGTCTTTCCAAATAGACCCCATGGCCCCACACCGCACGCCCCACCGTCTATCTTCGGTTCGTCGGCGCGGTTCAAAACAATCTGTGCATGGGGCGATCATATATATTCATAATGATTATATGGTACATCATTTAATGTGTGTTTGTCATGCGCCGTGGCGTACTAGAATCCATGAAAACAACATGGCCCTCTCACCCGTGTTGGAAGAATGTTCCCGTTGCAGACCTTAGACAAACCGTGACAATCCGAATCATTCATACCCCATTGCGCTTCCTGTTTTTAGCATATCTTGCCGTCATCGTGTGATGGGATTAAGATCCAAACCTTCCATGTCGCGGGTTACCTGTGTTAAAGGAATGTTTTACAGCGACAGATGGTTTCTTGATCGATAGAAGAAATACTACAGTGGCCTAAGTGTTTCTCATAGGCAAGATCATTAACGAAATTTAGAAACATCCCCTGTCCGTAACCGTTTCCATTAATTGAAAGTGCCTTCAATCATGCGTCCCATTCTGGTTACCAGTGCCCTCCCCTACGCCAACGGTTCCATCCATTTAGGCCATTTGGTGGAATACATTCAGACCGACATTTGGGTCCGTTTCCATAAAATTCGTGGCCGAGATTGTCTTTATTTTTGTGCCGACGATACCCATGGAACGCCCATCATGATTCGCGCTCGCAATGAAGGGATCACCCCGGAAGCGTTGGTTGCGCGCATCCATGGGGAACATGTCGCCGACTTTCACGATTTCTTGATTGGCTTTGACCATTATCATTCTACCAACTCCGAAGAAAACAAAATCCTCAGCGAAGAGGTTTATATCGCCAATCGTGAGGCTGGTCACATTCACACAGCATCCGTGATGCAAGCCTATTGTGCCAAGGACGGTCTCTTTTTACCGGACCGCTTTATTCGTGGTGTTTGCCCATCCTGTGGTGCTTTGGACCAATACGGTGATGCCTGTGAAGTCTGTTCGGCAACCTATTCCCCTCTGGAATTAAAGGAAGCACGGTGTGCTTTGTGTGGCACCTCTCCCGAAGAGCGGGCATCAGAGCATTATTTTTTTAAATTGGGTGATTTTGAACCGTTCCTGAGGGAGTGGACCCGATCGGGCGCGTTGCAGGTGCAGATGGCCAACAAATTGTCGGAATGGTTTGAAGAAGGGTTGAAAGCCTGGGACATCTCCAGAGATGGACCCTACTTTGGTTTTGAAATTCCCGGCGCACCGGGAAAATACTTCTACGTCTGGCTAGACGCCCCAGTTGGCTATATGGCATCGTCATGGAGCTATTTTAAACAACATGGGATTGATTTCGACCGATACTGGCGTGACCCTGATCAAGTCGAAATCTACCATTTCATCGGCAAAGATATCCTTTATTTTCATACCCTGTTCTGGCCTGCCATGCTCAAGGGGGCGGGTTTCAGAACACCGACCGGGGTTTTTGCGCATGGCTTCTTGACCGTCAATGGTCAAAAAATGTCCAAATCCCGGGGGACTTTCATCACGGCCAGAAGCTATCTCGAACAGCTTGATCCCGAATATTTGCGGTATTATTACGCCGCCAAGTTGACCAAGGGGGTGGATGACATCGATCTTAACCTGGACGATTTCGTGCAACGGGTCAATGCGGACATGGTGGGCAAGGTGGTCAATTTGGCTTCGCGGACGGCTGGTTTTATCCACAAGCATTTTCAAGGTCAACTTTCTGCGACCTATCCCGACGATCAAGGATTGTTCCAATCATTCTTAACGGAAGCCGATACCATTGCCTCCTACTATCAGGAACGTGACTTCTCAAAAGCCATGCGGGCCATCATGGCCTTGGCGGACAGAGCCAACCGTTTCGTCGAAGAAAAAGCCCCTTGGACCTTGGCCAAGGAGAAACGGATGGTAGAATTACAGGATACGTGTTCGGTGGCGTTGAACCTTTTTCGGCTGCTGGTGATGCAATTGCATCCGGTCTTGCCGGCGATGGCGGAAAAAACAAGGGTATTTCTTAATCTGCAAGATATCAATTGGTCTACAACAATTGTCCCATTGGCTGGGGTGACGATTGCCCCCTTCAGTCCGTTGATGGTGCGCGTGGACAGTCAGAAAGTACAAGCGATGGTGCAAGCTTCGTTGGCGACGGTTACGCCGGTGGTGGATGGGGTGAAAAAGGAAGAAAAAGGAGAAACAATCACCATGGAGACGTTCATGGGGGTTGATTTGCGCGTGGCGCGGATTACACAGGCTGAGGAGGTCGCGGGGGCGGATAAATTATTGCGGTTGCTCTTGGACGTGGGAGAATTGGGGTCACGGACTGTCTTGGCGGGGATACGGGGATCTTATACACCGGGGGATTTGTTGGGGCGTATGGTGGTGCTGGTGGCCAATTTGGAGGCGAGAAAGATGAAGTTCGGAGTCTCTGAGGGGATGGTGTTGGCTGCGGGGGACGGAAAAGGTCGATTATCGCTGATTGGCCCAGATGAAGGGGCGTCACCGGGAATGCGGGTCAAATAGGGCGATCAAGTCGAAGTTTCTTTTATTTGCCTTCCTATGTATATTGTGAGAATATACAGGTCATGGTTGACTTTGAAAAAATTACCGGCTTTGATTGGGACCAGTGCAACCAGCGCAAAAACGCAGATAAACACGGTGTCAGTCAGCCGGAGGCGGAACAGGTGTTTTTTAACGATCCGTTGCTACTGGTCGAGGATGTTGGCCATAGCCAGTCAGAAAAGCGCATTCATGCTCTCGGAAAAACCAACACAGACCGAATGCTGCATGTGGTCTTCACTTTGCGGAATGATGAAACATTGATTCGGGTAATTTCAGCAAGAGACATGCATCGCAAGGAGCGACTACGCTATGACCAGGAAGCATCAGCCAATCCCCATTTTTAAGACGGAAGCAGAGGAACGGGCCTTTTGGGAATCCAACGATTCGTCCAGCTATGTAGACTGGACCCAAGCGGAACGGGTCCGCCTGCCCAACCTAAAGCCATCCACCAAAGCCATCTCCCTACGTCTGCCTGTTTCTCTACTGGAACAGATAAAAGTGACCGCCAATAAACAGGACGTCCCTTATCAGTCATTGATTAAGATTTGGTTGGCGGAAAGAGTGGGTGTTGCAAGCCATTGATGATGCTCTAACTCACGATAAAAGAACACCACGGATCATGTTCCGTTGGTCTATCCAACGATATTATAAATCCTCTTCCTGAATCCCACCCCTAACTCCTCCCGTGCGATTCGCTCACAGGCGGCAATATCCACCCCCTCCAGCCCTTCGATTGCCGTCGCCTGAACATCCTTCACATAATGCTTGACTGCTAAGCAAAACCCCTTCACCGCCTCATAAGAACCCGCCAGCGACGGTCTGCAATGACGATCATAGACCATGGCATTCTGAGCATTGAGCGAAATGGAGACCGCATCCACCAATCCCGCAAACAACGGCGTCACATCCCGTCCATACACCAAATTGGCCAATCCATCCGTGTTCACCCGAATCCGTTGACACCCCCTACCCTTCGCCCAACGGGCAACCTCCAACAACACCGATAACCGCAACGTCGGTTCACCATAGCCGCAAAACACCAACTCCTCATATGCAGAAATGTCTCCCAACGCCGCGATGATCTCCTGCGCCTTGGGATTGTGATGCAACGTCAGATCATAATGATGTACCCACGGCTTTTCCCACTTGGGACAAAATTGACACCGTAACGTACACCCCCCCGTCAGGTTGACATAGAGTCCTTTGCCGATGGCATAGGTCAACGTCTCCTTTTCCGGTGCCTCCAAACCAAATAAGCGCAGATAATTGGCGGTTGTCTGCGTCGCCAACTCTTCCAGGGATATCCCCTTGACCTGAGCCAATACCCGTGCCACCTCAACGACGAAAGAGGGTTCATTGCGCTTACTGCGATGGGGCGTCGGGGCCAAATAGGGGGCATCCGTCTCCACCAAGAGTCGATCCAATGGAACCTCCGCAGCAACCTGCCGCAATGCTTGTGCACCACGAAACGTCAGAATACCCGAAAAACTGATATGATAGCCAAAATCAAGTGCCCAACGCGCCATGGCCAGCGATCCGGTAAAGCAATGAATCACCCCGCCACATCCCCTGCCCCCCTCCTCCTCCAAGACCCGAATGGTATCACTTTCAGCCTCACGGGTATGAATGACCAACGGTAAATGACGCGCAACCGCGACCCGAATATGATCACGAAATACCCGTTCCTGCGCCTCTTTCGATGAATGATTATAATGAAAGTCAAATCCCGTCTCACCCACAGCCACCATCTTGGGATGGTTCAACGCATTGAACAAGGCTGCCGTCACCCCCTCCCCCGCTTCTGCGGCATAATGGGGATGAATGCCAGCCGTGGTCGTGAGTTGTGGGTAAGACTCCACCAGATGGATTAACTCTTCAACTTCCGTTAATCGAGTGGAAATTGTATTAATGAAAGTCACTCCCGCTTGTTCGGCACGCTGGAGTATGGATTCCAAGTCCTGAGAAAAATCAGGAAAATTCAAATGACAATGGCTATCCGCAAGCATTTTTTCCCCCTGGTATACCGCCAAATAAAACTATTAAAAGAAAAAAGGGGTCTGGGGGATTGCCCCCAGGGTTTTGATTTTAAACAAAAAGCTCCCATTTTTGCTTTGAATTTTCTTTTAAATTTAAACAAAGTCAACAGCGAAGAATGAAGCTTTTTATTTAAATTCAAAAGCAAATTCAAAACCCTGGGGGCAATCCCCCAGACCCCTTTTTTCTTTTAATAATTTTTCATGGGGTGTTGACCAATGATCGCATATCAACGCGACTTAAGCATTGTCATTCACCTCAGCCGATGGACCATTTCCCCTATTTCCTGAATTTTTTCTCCTTTTTCGGCGGCGTTTTTTCCCAGGAGTCCCCCCTTCCCCCACTCCTTGGGTTTGGCCACTGACTCCAGAGTCAGCAGGCACCACCGATTGAGGGGCTTCCCGGTGACTGGAAACAACACCCGGCATCTCTCCAGAAGAACCATCCTGCACCGACACAGTTTTTTTCCGGTTTTTCCTTTTCCGCGAGCGTCGTTTTTCGTTCCCCAGATTTTCATTTTCCGCAAGATGTTTCGGACCTCCGCGATCATGAGGCGGAGCAGCCACCGCCGCGACCACGACCTCCTCTGTTATCTTCTCCTCGAAGTCTTCGGATACCGTTGGCATGGCAGAAGTGACTGCCGGTTTTTCGGGCAACAAGTCAGCCGCAGGACAATTTTCCCGCGTCCCATCGGCAAACTGGCATGTCACCCTTCCACGTAACGGCTGCACACTGCGAATGAGTACCTCCCGACCATCCCGGGTCCAACGATTTTCTTTGACCACAGGCAATGATTCTCGCAGATGAATATAAGCTTCATTTTCATACGCCAAGCAACACATCAAACGGCCACAGACCCCTGAAATACCATCTGGATTGAGGGATAAATCCTGGTTCTTGGCCATTCTGACCGATACCGGATGAAATTTCTGCAAATATTGTGAACAACAAAAATCTTTCCCACAATGGCCGACCCCTCCCAAAAGACGGGTTTCATCCCGAACGCCCACATGCCGCATCTCCACACGAACACTGAGTTCTTCCGATAATTGTTTGACCAAATCGCGGAAATCGACCCGAACTTCCGAAGTAAAATAAAAGATTGCCTTGGTACCACCGGGTTGATAAATCACGCGGGATAGTTTCATCGGCAATGCTGCCCGTCGAATCATATCCCGACCCAAAATCTTGGCTTTAAGCTCTTTCTCCCGACGGGCATCGGCCTGACTGGACTCGTGTTCCCCAATTTTGCGGATAATGCGCGTGATGCTGCCCGGATAAAGCTTTCTTGGATCATTTTTTCCGGTATAGACCATGTTGGAAACAAATATGACACACCCCTCCGCTTCACCATCTTTTGTTTGCAACAACAACCGATCCCCTGGGGCCAGATCGGGAAAACTGGCAACCAAACGATAGACCATACTGGATTCACGCAATCGGATTCCCAAGATCCGTCTCTCTGGTCTCCCAGAGCGCGAGGCTGGCCTCTGCGGCTTCCGTGTCGGGCTGTCATGGGAAAGTATGGGGTAATCCACATCCCCCCCATCATCGTGGGACTCTCCAGAAGAGTCCGCCGTGCGGTCGAGATTCCCTCCCGCTTCACCGGCTACCGACGGCTGATATTCCCCCTGGAGGCAATCCGATTGGCTTTCATCCAGATTTTGTTGTTCACCCTCAAGACCAATGCTCAAAGAACAGCTCCCGAAATCCGCAACACCTTGATAAAAATTCCTTCAAGAAGCAGACGTTTGTTAATATTATTGGTTTCTGCCAATGAAAAAAATTCGTTGGCGAAGCTCTCCACCGTCAACCATGCACGCACACGCTGCGGTCGGCTTCCAGAGGTCACACAGTCACGAACTTTTTGGGTAATCCATTGACGCATGACAAACTGCGCCAGTGCAAAACGTTCGGCCTGGGACCAATACTCGGCCACTTCACACAATTTTCCCAAGCGTCCCGCCCGCATCAGTTGTTCCATTTCCTGAATCAGTTGCTGACACTCCGTAAGCTGCCCCTCGCGGACAAAACGCAAAGCAAACCCCAAATCACCTTCCGAATAGTTCCGTACCGTTTCCCATTGGTCATCCGCCAAATCGATCTGTCCCCGAAGAATGTGAGAAAAATCTTCTTGGGATAAGGCATGGAAATAATACTTCACGCAACGGGAACGAATCGTCGCCAACAGCACCCCCGGACGACACGTCACCAAAATCACCACAGAATTGGCCGGCGGTTCTTCCAAAGTTTTGAGCAATGCATTGGCCGCTGCCGCATTCATCTGCGCCGCATCATCGACAATCGCCACTTTCCAATTGGACTCCATGGGAGTCAGGGAAAGAAACCGAGTCAATTCACGGATTTGATCGACCGAAATTCTGGTTTTCCCCTCTTCTTTTTCCACCCACTGCAAATCGGCATGACACCGCAGTTCCACCTTGTGGCAGGCTGCACACTGTTGACACCCCAGTTGCGATGCTCCCGCATTCTGGGGATTGGTACACAAAAGGGCCTGGGCATAGTGATGGGCGACCGTCGCTTTCCCAATGCCCGATGGTCCGGCAAAAAGGGAGGAATGGGCCAAGTCTCCCGAATGCAGACCCGACTGCAACCCCCGAATGATTTCATGATGCCCGATAAGTTCACGCAACTTCAGGAAAACCCCCCTTGACCGCTTTCCAAACCGCTTCCATAACGATTTCTTCGGAACTCATGGCATCGATCACCCGAAACCGCCTGGGATCATTCCGGGCAAGCGTGATAAATCCCTCATGGACCCGTTGGTGAAAAGCCGCCTCTTCCATTTCAAAGCGGGCTTCAGCACCTTGACCGTTGAGAAGCCCCCATTTTTCCTTTGCCCGCTCGATCCCATCCTGGGGATCCATGGTCAACAAGATGGTCAGATCGGGAACCCATCCTCCCAGTGCCCATCCATGCAACATCTCAATAAACGACCTCTCCATCCCGCGCCCAAATCCCTGATAGGCCAGAGTGCTATCAAAAAAACGGTCACAAACGACCCATTTTCCTTGTTTTAACGCAGGCTGAATCAATTGTCGGACATGTTCAATCCGGGCAGCGGTCATCAGCAGCAACTCGGTCTTTGCATCCATGGTCTCTGGAGACCCCGATACCAAAAGGTGTCTGAGCCGCTCCGAGAAAGGACATCCACCCGGTTCCCGCGTCCGCACAACCTCGATGCCACAACGCTCCAACCGTTGGGATAATCGTTGGGATTGGGTCGATTTGCCAACCCCATCGCCCCCTTCAAAGGAGATAAACTTCCCTTGAAAAGGACCGCGATCATTCATGGCCGACCGGTTCAGGGGTGACGTTTGCCGCGCCGCTGATAAGTATCCACATTCTTTTCATGTTCCTCCAGGGTAGATGAAAATACGTGTGCCCCATTGCCATTGGCTACAAAATACAAAGATCGGGTAGACTCGGGATAAAACACCGCATGGATAGAGGCGCGTCCAGGATTGCAAATGGGGGTGGGAGGCAATCCCTTGCGCATATAGGTATTGTACGGGGTCGATGTGGTCAAATGCTTCCGGGTGATGTTGCCGTCAAAATTTGCGATACCATAAATGACCGTGGGATCGCTCTGCAACATCATATCGCGCTTGAGGCGATTTTGAAACACGCCAGAGATCAACGGACGCTCAGACCCCTGCCCCGTCTCCTTCTCGACAATGGAAGCAAGAATCAGTGCCTGGTATGCGGTAAACTTGAAATCCTTGGGGCGATGATCCCACTCCTCCTGCAACGTCTTTTTGGCCCTTGCCACCATCCGACGGGTCATATCCACAACCAGATCACCGCTACGATAAAAATAGGTGTCTGGAAACATCCACCCCTCCAAATGGCCACCATCCAGACGCAGACCCTGCGCAAACATCGGATCCAGCACCACACTCCCGGCATCCTTCCAGCCTTGCTTTTCCATCAACACAACAATTTCTTTGAGCGAAAGACCCTCCGGGACCACAAAGCGCAGCTTGGTAACACCCGTTCCATCCTGTAGCTGCGCAAGAACAGCACCGGGGAGCCGTCCCTGTTCAAAACGGTACTCCCCGGCTTGGACAACAAGCTGATTGGTCACTTTCGCCAACAACACCATCCAAAAAGCGGAAGAGACAACCCCTTGCGCTTCCAGAACCCGCGAAACCCTGTGCAGATTCCATCCCTTCTGGATGGAGATTATTTTTGTTTCTGGCACCTGTCGGCGATAAAACGACACAAAATCAAAACCCACAGCTCCCGACACAACGACCAACACAGTCAGGATAATCCAACCAACTCTTAAAATTTTCCTACCGTTCAACGCACACGCTTCAGCAGCAAACTCGAATTCGTCCCACCAAATCCAAAGGAATTGGTCAAGGCACACGCCATGTCCACATCCCTTGCCGTATGGGGTACGTAATCAAGGTCACACTCTGGATCGGGAGAGTCCAAATTAATGGTCGGAGGCACCACCTGGTGATAAAGGGCCAACGCCGTAAAAATCGCCTCAACCCCTCCCGCCGCACCCAAGAGATGGCCTGTCATCGATTTGGTCGAAGAAACCAACAATTGCTTCTTAGCCTCCTCCGCGCCAAAAACCAACTTCATCGCCTGTGTTTCCACAGCGTCTCCCAAAGGGGTCGATGTCCCGTGGGCATTGATGTAGCGAACCGCATCGGGATTCGTTTTGGCATCGTTGAGCGCATTACGCATACACGTCGCTGCACCCATCCCATCGGGCGACGGTGCCGTGATATGGTAAGCATCTCCCGACATCCCATAACCCGCCACTTCGGCGTAGATGACAGCCCCGCGCTTTTGGGCCATTTCCATCTCTTCCAGGACAACAACCCCCGCCCCTTCCGCAATGACAAAGCCATCGCGGTCTTTATCCCACGGGCGGGAAGCCTTCGTCGGTTCATCATTGCGTGTGGACAATGCTTTGGCGGCGGCAAATCCTCCGACCCCCAATTCGCAAATCGCCGCTTCGGCCCCACCGGCGATCATAACATCCGCATCGCCCCGACGGATCATCGCCATGGCGTCGCCGATGGCGTGATTGCCCGTTGCACAAGCCGTCACAGGGGCATGATTCGGACCCTTCAACCCAAACAATATCGCTACATGACCCGAAATCAAATTGATCAATGACATGGGGATGAAAAACGGCGAAATTCGTCGTGGTCCCTTCTCTTTCAAAACCATCGCCTGATTTTGAATCGCCGTCAAACCACCAATGCCGGAACCGATGGTCACGCCAATACGATGCGCGTTTTCCTCGGTAACCACAATGCCGGCCTCTTTCCATGCCAACTGCGCCGCCGCCAGCCCAAAATGCATGAAAAGGTCCATCTTGCGAAGCTCTTTTTTATCAAGCCAATCTTCCGCCTTGAACCCCCTGCATTCACCGGCTATCCGGCTTGCATATTCTGTGGCATCAAAACGGGTGATCGTCCCGACACCCGAACGACCCGATATCAAACCGGACCACGTTTCCTGGGTTCCCACGCCAAGTGGGGTGACCAACCCTAGGCCTGTTATGACCACACGACGGTTCACGTTCCTGGTTCTCCCTGAAATATGTCTGTTGAAATACGCACCTTACCAGACCTCTGCCATCGCCCGTCACCATCCGTCCTTCGCAAGACCGCTTGTCACCATGGCAAAATCATGAAGTCTGTTTTTCGATGTATGCAATCGCTTGGCGTACTGTTTGAATTTTTTCCGCCGCATCATCTGGAATTTCCATCCCAAACTCTTCTTCCAACGCCATCACCAGTTCCACCGTATCCAAAGAGTCGGCTCCAAGATCGTCCACAAAGTTGGCATCATCGGTCACCTGGCTTGCTTCCACCTGGAGCTGTTCTACAACGATTTTCTTGACTCTCTCGGCAATTGTACTCATTATTTTCCCCTGTTATAGGATTGTGGTCCATCACGTTGGCCGAACCGGGATACGAAACCTGACATATCCCCGATCAACCCATATACATTCCCCCATTCACATGCAAGGTCTCACCGGTAATATATCGAGATGAATCGGCAGCCAGGAAACAGACAGCATGAGCCACATCTTCGGGTGTACCCATCGCCCCCATCGGAATCCGGGAGAGGATAGCCTCACTCGCTTTGGGATTCAACTTATCTGTCATAGCCGTCCGAATAAAGCCAGGGGCAACGCAATTGGCTGTAATATTCCTCGAAGCAACTTCCGCCGCCAGACTTTTGGTAAACCCCATCAGCCCCGCTTTGGAGGCGGCATAGTTGGCTTGACCGGCATTACCCGTCGCCCCCACCACCGAGGCGATGTTGACGATCCGACCATACCGGGCTTTCATCATGGGTTTCAATATCAACCGGGTCAACTTGAAAATACTCGTCAGATTGACCGAAAGGACACTATCCCACTCATCGTCCTTCATACGCATCAACAAATTATCCCGGGTGATTCCCGCATTATTGACCAGGATATCCACCTTTCCAAAAACATCCATCACCTGATCGACAACCCGGGACAAATCGTCAGACTTGGTAACATCCGCTTCGATGGCGATGGACTCCGGCGCCAAAAGACGCACTTCCGCCAACGCATCCTGAAGATCACCGGGGACATTGCTCATCAAGACCACCCTAGCTCTCCGCCTGGCCATATCATTGGCGATCACCCGTCCAATACCGCTACTGGAACCGGTGACAATGGCAATACGGCCCTCCATTAAACCGACGCCCTTCTGCCAAGACCCACCGCCGTCCCCATCAGGATCTCATCTTCTTGAATCGCCGCTATGTCCCCAGGAACACTGACGCCATAAATCCTGGCATCGCCCGCCATTCTTTTCAACATTCCAGAAAGAACCCGCCCTGTCCCCAGTTCAATAAACGTATCCACCCCCAATTCCAACAACCGTTCCATGGAATCCTGCCAACGGACCGGAGCGGTCACCTGTTCCACCAGCAACTGCCGCACTTCCTCGGCACTTTGCACCTCTTTCCCAGTCACATTGGCGATCAAGGGGGTTTTTAAATCAGACATCGCCGTTTCCGCCAAGGCTTTTTCCATCACGGTAGCCGCCGGTGCCATCAACGGACAATGAAAAGGGGCTGCCACCGCCAATGCGATACAACGACGTGCCCCTTTCAGTTTGGCCAGTTCCAATGCCCGATCCACCGCCTCTTTATGGCCGGAAATCACAACTTGGGCGGACGTGTTATAATTGGCCGGAACGCAGACCTTCCCCGTATCCCTGGCCGCATCCTGGCAAACCTCTTCCACCACATCCATATCCATATTCATCATGGCCGCCATGGCCCCAACGCCTGGGGGGACCGCCTCGCGCATGGATTGCCCGCGCAAGCGCACCAATCGAATCGCATCCGCCTTGGAAAACCCGCCAGCCGCCGCTATGGCAGCATATTCCCCCAAAGAGTGCCCCGCCACATAGTCTGGAACCAATCCGGTCTCCTCAACCATATGGGTCAGTGCCGCCAGCCCCGTCGTCACCAAAGCGGGCTGCGCATTCTCGGTCCAGGTCAATTTTTCCTTGGGACCATCAAACATCAGCCGCGTTAAAGAAAAATCAACAACCCGGTCCGCCAGATGAAACACATCGCCAACCTGGCCACCAAGCTGGGCCAACTCTTGACCCATCCCAACATCCTGCGCCCCTTGCCCAGGAAACAAAAAAGCAATTTTCCCCATCACTCAATCCTCTGGATTATGAATGGATGCCTCAAGAAGAACCAAAACCTTTCCCATACCAACGTTCTTCCTGACCCAATGTGTTTGTCCCATCCAGTCGCAACAGCCCAACCTGCCACCCGATGGTCGTATCACGCGCCCTTGCCAACCTGGCACACCAACCTAGCGTTCTTTAATGTATGCAAATCCAGGTCCATCCGCAACGGTCCAACATACCAGCACACCCTCAACCAAGGCCAATATTCAAGAATGATGGCCGTGTCCACTACGGATCAGCTCGTCTTTAATATCGTTAAGCTCCAAAAAATCGTCAGCCTGCCGCCGCAGTTCATCGGCGATCATGGGTGGCTGCGTCAACAAAGAACTGATGACCGTCACATGTTTGCCTTGGTCCTGTACCGCCTCCACAACACTACGGAAATCGCCGTCTCCCGAAAATAGGACGGCATGGTCATAATAGGGGGCCATCCGCAACATCCCCACCGCGATCTCAATATCCATATTACCCTTGGTCCGCTTGTGCCCCGTCACCGGATCCACATATTCCTTGATGGGCTTGGTGATCACGGCAAAGCCATTGTACGCCAGCCAATCCACCAACGGACGAATCGGAGAATAATCCTGATCATCCCCCAAGGCCGTATAATAATAGGCACGAACCAAACGGCACCGCTTTTGAAAATAAATTAACAATTTTTTATAGTCAAAATCAAACCCCAGCGAGCGAATCGCCGCATAAAGATTCGATCCATCGATAAAAATAGTTGCCCGTTCATCGGCGTGAAACATGTTTTTCTACCTTTCAGCATTCCGGGAATCCCCAGTGACACCAGAGCCACGGGAATTTTCATCCGGTATCGGACGTGTTGTAATGGCCAAACGCTTGGCCCCCATCAATCGGGCTTCATCCAGGGCAAACACCACCGCGCCATGGGAGGTTTCCTGATCGGCCTCCACCGCAATCAACCGCTCGCTTTGACCTCCCGCAATCCGAAGCAACCGTTGCCTGAATGCGTTTTTTTCTACCGACTCACCGTCAATGGCATAGCTTCCCTTCTTATCCACCGTGATCGTGATACGCTCCAACTCCCCTTCAGCCATTGTGCCCGTCCTCGCCATGGGGGCACTGATATCCATCAACTGCTGTGCGCTGAAACTGGTGGTCACCATGAAAAAAATCAACAATAAAAAAACAACAT
The DNA here is from genome assembly GCA_015228925.1 of Magnetococcales bacterium. Taxonomy (GTDB): domain Bacteria; phylum Pseudomonadota; class Magnetococcia; order Magnetococcales; family UBA8363; genus UBA8363. The sequence continues at coordinate 28,290 of JADGCQ010000008.1, forward strand.
CAACGAGCGGTGTGATATCCAACGACAATGACCGATCCACTCTGCGTCTGAATCCCATCGCACCACCATACTTTAGTTTTCCGACTTGATATGTTCAACGACCGTCATCGTAAACTGCTCCAATTCGGCGACATGACGATCGATCACCCGATGGAAATACCGATGAAACGCCAAGGATGGAATCGCAACCGTCAAACCACCCACCGTCGTGTACAAGGCCTCGCCAATGCCACCCGCCAACGCACCCGGATCACCCACACCCCGAACCGAAATGACCGAAAACACATCGATCATCCCTGTGACCGTCCCCAACAACCCCAACAAAGGGGCCACAGCGGCGATGGTCCCCAACAAAGTGAGATAGCGTTCCAGATGGATCACTTCAATGCGACCACACTCTCCCACCGCTTCCTTAATGACGCTGCGACGCTCGCCTGCCAACCGCAACCCGCATAACACAATCCTGCCATAGGTACAACCACAGCGAACACAGGCATCCATGGCTTTGTTAATCTCGCCACGACCGACCCAGGAGGCGATCTCCTTGACCGCTTTTTCCGGTATGACCTGCTCTTTGCGCAAGGCCCACAGCCGCTCGATCACAATGGCCAAGGCGACCACGGAACAGATACCAATCGGTATCATGACCACGCCACCCTTGACAATGATTTCAAGCATGACCCGCCCGAACACTCCCGTCAACGTTGCTCCATCCTGCATCTGGGCCTGCGTCTGGGCCTGCGTCCAGGCGCAACAACGCACCGCAAACCAGCGCGTTTTCCACACCTCTTCCGACGCATGAAGAAGGCATCCCACACCTGTGTGCTAGAACTGAATGCTTACGTGTTTTGATTTTTCTATTGGATGCGTGCATAGCGGAATGAAATGAATGATTGGAGCGGGAGAAGGGATTCGAACCCTCGACGTCAACCTTGGCAAGGTTGCACTCTACCCCTGAGTTACTCCCGCTGAAATAATAAAGTAAAATAACCGTGTTCTCTTTTTACAAAGCTTTTAATAAAACAGACTTCCATTAATGGAGGCCGGGGTGGGATTCGAACCCACGAATAAAGGTTTTGCAGACCTCAGCGTTTGACCGCTTCGCCACCCGGCCTTAAAAAATTGGAGCGGGAGAAGGGATTCGAACCCTCGACGTCAACCTTGGCAAGGTTGCACTCTACCCCTGAGTTACTCCCGCATACCGACCACAGTGCCACTTCAGGCTAAGGCAAGATCACGGAAACCTTCTTCAATCCGTCGCACCCTGGTGGCGTATAATCTATTCAATGAAGCACCCCACGTCAAGTAGATTTATTTTGTTGTTTTAATTGTTTTTTTGAATCATGGGCCAAGCATCCCTGAAATACCGGAAACCGGAAACTAGGGAGAAAATAGTTGAAATATAAAGAAAAAACAATCCAATTTGTTGGAGCGGAACGTCCATCAACCCATCCTGCACCAACAGCATCAGGATGGCCGCCATCTGAAATCCTGTCTTCCATTTGGCCTCCGAGGAGACCAAAATATGGCGTCCCAATCCTGCCATCCGTTCCCGCAACGCCATGACCAGCACTTCTCTGGCCAGAGTGACCATCACCAGCAACAACGGTGCCCGTTGCATCCCCACCAACAGCACCAAGGCTGAAATCACCAGCAGTTTATCGGCAATGGGGTCAAAAAATCGCCCAAAATTGGTTGCCATGCCGTGTTGTCTGGCAAAATAGCCATCAAACCAGTCTGTCAACGCCGCCATTCCAAACAGTGCCGTGGATATTATCAGACCCCAACGCCCAGGAACATAGGCAAACCCTACGAAAAAAGGTATCAAGGCGATCCGCAGTGCCGTCAAGGAGTTGGGAAGATTCCAAACCATGGATAATCCAAAAACTCATTTTTTCAAATGCTGTTCAATACGCCTTGCCAATTCAGCGGAAATGCCCGGAACCGACATCAAGGATTCGGTATCCGCCTCCTGCATGGCACTCACCGAACCGAACTGACGCAACAAGGCCCGTTTTTTTTTCGACCCGATACCGGGTATTTCGTCCAACACGCTGCGGCGTTGTTCCTTTTGCCGGCGCACCCGGTGAAAACCGACGGCAAAACGGTGCGCCTCATCCCGAATCTTTTGCAATAGCAGCAGAACCGGAGATCCGTGGGGCAGTATAATCGGGGACTCCCTGCCCTGCAAGAAAAGTCTTTCCCTGCCCGCATTTCTCTGAGGGCCTTTGGCGATGGCGCAAAATGTGATGCCATCGATCTGCAACTCTGCCGCCACCGCCAACACCGCATGAAGTTGTCCCACGCCACCATCCAATAAAATCAGGTCGGGCCAAGGTTGGGTAACACCCTCTTCCCCCTCACCCTCCTTGAGGGACAGCAATCTGCGTTCTAAAACGTCCGCCATCCTTGCGGTATCATCGGCCAGGGAATCATCATCCAACGCATAACGTCGATACGCCTCCTTCTGAAATCCCTGAGCCGTAAACACCACCTGGGAACCCGTAGCGTGGGTATCCTGGAAGTGGGATATGTCATACGCCTCAATCCGCTCCGGGATCTGCGGCATTTCCAAGATCCGTCCCAGCTCCACCCTGTCTCGACTCTGGAGGCTGTGGTAACCAATACGCCGCAACAACAGTTCTTCTGCGTTCTTTTCCGCCATCTCCAGCAGTTGCCGCTTTTCCCCCCGCACAGGCCGCAAAAAATGGACCGCCGATCCACGCAATCGTGTCAAAACCTGCGCCAACCACCCCTCTTCCACCATATCCACGTTGATCAACACTTCGGGGGGTGGCCAAGTGCTTTCCATTTTTCCCAACCCCTGATCAAAACGGTTATCCGGGTTGGCATAATATTGTGCCAAAAAGGTACTCATGACCTCTTCCAGTGCCACCTCACCCGCATTTTCTGGAAAAAAACTGCGACTGCCCAACAACAGACCACGACGAACAAATAAAAACAAGGCGATTACCACACCATCCTGTTTTAAAACAACCGCCACATCAAGGTCCAACTCCTTGGAAAGGTTGAGTCGTCTGCGATCCTGCACCTGTTTCAAACAATGCAGACGATCCCGCAGACGGGCCGCCTCCTCAAAATCCAACGCCTCCGATGCCATCCACATCGCCTTCTTCATATCGCGTTCGATGGCCTTGTCCCGCCCTTCCAGAAACAATACCAAGTGACCAACGCGGGCTGCATACGCTTCCCCACCTTCGCGCCCACAGCATGGCGCGGTACACCGTTTGATTTGATACTGCAAACAAGGGCGGCTTCGATTCGCAAATTGCAGGTCACTGCACTGCCGAATCGGAAAAACCTTCTGTAACCATTTGAGCGTATCACGAACCGCATGTACCGAAGGGTAAGGGCCAAAAAAACGTCCCCCCTCCCGGCGTTGGCCCCGATACAATGACAACCGTGGAAAGGGATGCTGATGGTTCAAATGCAGATAGGGGTGTGATTTATCATCTTTCAACAACACATTGTAGGGTGGTTTGTACCGCTTGATCAGATTGGCTTCCAGGATCAACGCCTCATTTTCGGTCTCGGTGAGGGTCATCTCCAGTTTTTTGGCCTGTCGCAACATCGCCTCGGTGCGCGGACCGTGACTGCCCGTAAAATAAGAGCTTGTCCGTTTTCTTAGACTTTTCGCCTTGCCAACATAAACAACCCGTCCCCCCTCATCCAAAAACCGATAGACCCCAGGCCCATCGGGTAAAGACTCTGCCATTTTTTTCAGGTCGTCTTCCAACGCCATGGTCAAACCCGACGAACCGCCCAATAAATCAGGATAACACCGGACAAAATCATGGGGAGACACAACCATTGTCCCATGCTCAACCCCAGAGAAAGCAATCCCAGATGGGCATCCGGTTCCCGAAAAAATTCAACAATAAAGCGACAGCACCCATAGCCAACCAAAAATGTGCCGAACAACACCCCCCATTTTTGTTTTTTCCTCCCCATCCACCACAACACCGCAAACAACAACACCCCTTCCAGGAGGGCCTCATAAATTTGGCTGGGATGCCTGGGGTAGGGACCGCCATGGGGAAACACCATGGCCCAGGGGACATCCGTTGTCCTCCCCCACAACTCCCCATTGATAAAATTACCAATCCGACCCAAAAACAGTCCCACCGGAACCACCGGAGAGACCAAATCTCCCAACGCCAAACAATGAATATTTTTTCTTTTGGCAAAAATACAGATGGCAATCGCCACGCCGATCAACCCCCCATGAAAGGCCATCCCCCCTTCCCAAATCCTAAAAACAGCCCATGGATTGGCCAGATAATAGGTGGATTGATAAAAGATGATGTATCCCAACCGTCCTCCCAAAATCACCCCCCCAAGAATCCAGACCAAAAAATCGCCCAATTCCTCTTTGGAAAGGGCCAAACCCATACGCCGGGCCTGAATTTTCAACAATGGCCAGCCCAATAAAAAAGCGAGGCTATACATCACGCCGTACCAACGGACCGCAATCGGTCCCACGGCAAAAAGGATGGGATTGATGTCAGGATGTAAGATCATCGACCGGGTTTTCCAGGGAGTTCATGATTTCGGTATAACATCCAAGTATCTTAAAATCGCTTGTAAAAAATGCCAATTCTTCCAATGCCAGCCGACAGTGGGGGTCATCCGGTTTTCCTTGAAAATCCAGATGAAAATGATAACTCCAATGTTTCCCAGGGATGGGACGTGACTCCAGGCGTGTCAGGTTGACATTATTGGTGGCAAACCCCCCCAAACATTTGTATAAAGCAGCCGGGATATTTCGGACCTCAAAAAACAAGCTGGTCTTATGCGGGGCACGGGCATCTGAAGCCAGTTCTTTTTGTGAAATCACCAAAAAGCGGGTGGTATTGAGGGCATTGCCCTGGATGGCCCGCATCAAAATTTTCAACCCATACAGTTCAGCGCACAATTCCGAAGCGATGGCCGCTTCATGAATTTCCTGACGCGCCACCAAATCACTGGCCGCCCCCGCCGTATCATACGCCGAGACCCGGTTCCACCCCCGCTCCCGAATAAATACCCGACATTGCGCCAATGCCTGGGGATGGGAAAAGACGGTATGAATATCCTCGATGCGGGATTCCTGCAAACCCAGCAGACAATGGTTTACCCGGAGGTAGTATTCCCCCACAATATGGAGATGGTGCGCGGCCAACAAGTCATAACTATCACTGATGCCACCCGCCATGCTGTTTTCCACCGGGACAACACCCAGGTGCGCCTGCCCATCCACCACCATGGAGAACACATCTTCAAATGTTTTACACGCGACATACTGTTCCCCAGGAAAACATTCCCGACATGCCTGTTCGCTATAGGCCCCTTTCATCCCCTGAAAGGCGATTCGACGCATACCGTTCACCGATTGGCTCCAATTCTATAAGATAGACAACACACCCAGCGCATACAATACCCCGTTCACCCTCTCCAACCCAAGGAATCACCGTATTTTGCCACCCATCATTCCTGAAACCCACCTGACCATTTGGCCCATCGATCCCCTATCCAAGGAAAAAGCGACCCGTTGGTCCCTGAAACTTGGTCTACCGCTGGTCGATCATCCCCCCATTTCCTCCATGGACACACCCATTCTGGCCGTTGATCAAGGACGGCTGGAATTTCGCCTGGGGACGACCCATCAAAAAGGGATTTTCGCCGAGTTCTCGGCCCACAAGACGCGCATCATCCAACGTCAGGAGGGGAAAAATGGTCTCTTGGCACGCGCCGTCGGTTTGCGTAAACTATCCTCACCCCGCATCTTAGACGCCACCGCCGGATTGGGTCATGATAGTTTTCTCCTGGCGATTTATGGCTGCCAAGTTCAATCTTTCGAGCGTTCCCCATGGATTGCCGCACTCCTGGAGGATGCCATGGAACGGGGATATTCCGATCCCGAAACCCGGGAGATCCTGGAACAAAGGATGACACTACACAGTGCCGATGCGGTCAATTTTTTGCAACAACCCACCACCACTTCCAAAGTCGATGTCGTCTATCTTGATCCCATGTTTACCAAAAACAAACGTTCGGCCTTATCCAGGAAAGAGATGCAACTGTTGCGCCTTCTTGTGGGCCAGGATGAGGATGCCCCCCGATTGCTCCATGCGGCACGCGCCTACAAACCGCGCCGGGTTGTTGTCAAACGCCCCGTGAAGGCCCCTGTCATCGAAGGTAATGCACCGCATTTTTCCATTACAGGAACGACCATTCGTTATGATGTTTACCTCCCGGAGGTTTGAGTGAGCGATTTGCAACAATGGAGAGCCAGGATGGCGCAACTGGCCCAAATCACGGCAACGACCATGGCCATCGACCGCCATCGTCTGCAACGACGCCGTTTTCAGCTTTCCAGGAGACCGCCGACCGAACCCTTGCCATTCCCCGCTTTGGAAAAACTGGAAAAACAGGTTCAGGCCGCCGTTGAACGCCATCAACGCCGCAACCTTGTCCGGCCAACCCCTTCCTATACCATGGCCTTGCCCATCAGTGAACATCGGCAGGAAATTTCCCGCCTGATCAGCACGCATCAGGTGGTGGTCATTTGCAGTGAAACCGGTTCGGGCAAAACCACCCAACTCCCCAAACTGTGTTTGGACTTGCAGCGCGGGTCGGCGGGATTTATCGGCATGACCCAACCCCGGCGCATCGCCGCCCGCTCCCTGACCCATTTTCTCGCCAAAGACCTGGGCTGCGCACCGGCAGGAGAATGGGTGGGATATAAAATGCGCTTTGACGATACCGTCCGGGAATCCTCTTTTGTCAAGATCATGACCGATGGTCTTTTGTTGGCCGAACTGACAGGCGATCCCCTGTTACTGCATTATGATACGATTATTATCGATGAAGCACACGAACGCAGCCTGAACATCGATTTTCTCCTGGGCTATCTTAAAACAATCCTGTCCAAGCGTCCTGATCTTAAAATCATCATCAGTTCCGCAACCTTGGATCATGAAAAATTTTCCCGCCATTTTGGCCAAGCTCCCGTCATGGTGGTCCCTGGGCGGACCTACCCCGTGGAGGTGCATTATCGACCGCTGCAACCTGATCCCGAACAAGAAACCGAGGGTGATCTGGCGGGGGCGATTTTTTCCAGCATCCGCCATCTGCACCGGACAGAAGCCCCAGGAGATATTCTGGTTTTCCTCCCCGGAGAATCGGATATCCGGGAGATGTCGCTCCTGTTACGAAAACAATGGCAATCCGATTATGAAATTCTCCCCCTCCATGCCCGCCTCGCTTCCCGCGATCAAGACCGGATTTTCACCCCTGGGGCCAAACCCCGCATCATTCTGGCGACCAATGTGGCGGAAACCTCCATTACCGTTCCCGGCATCCGCCACATTATCGATCCCGGTTTGGCAAAAATAAAACGACACCATTGGCGGGGGAGCATCCAACGATTATCTCTGGAAAAAATATCCCGCGCTTCCGCCGATCAACGCAAAGGGCGTTCGGGGCGTGTTGGTCCTGGAACATGTATCCGCTTGTATACCCAGGAAGATTATGAGGCACGCCCCCCCTACACCGATCCTGAAATATTACGAACTTCGCTGGCCGCGACCATCCTGGTCATGCAAGCGCAGGGGCTTGGTCATATTGAACAGTTTCCCTTTATGGATCCCCCTTCCCCCTCAGCGGTGCAGGAAGGATGGCGACTCCTGGCGGAATTGGAGGCGGTCGATCCCCAAGGAAATTTAACGGAAGTTGGGAAAAAACTGGCTCGCCTCCCTGTTGATCCCAGGATTGGCCGGATGATTCTTGCGGCCCCACAGCACCAATGTTTGGATGAAATTCTCATCATTGCCGCCGCCCTGAGCATTCCCGATCCCAGGGAATGGCCGCTCAATCGGTTGGAACTGGCGGAGGAGTCCCACCTCCGTTTCGCCGACAAGAACTCAGACTTTATTATGTTTCTAAATATTTGGTCCCATTTAGAAAATCTAAGGAAAACCGCCCCATCGAAAACCAGTTTGAACAACACCTTAAAGGGGGAATTTATTGTTTCCGGGAGAGTACGAGAATGGTGGGAAATCTATGCGCAACTGAAGAAAATCACCAAGGAGATGGGATATTCCTCGCAACCTGCCCAGGAAATCCGCTATGCAGCCATCCATAAAGCGATTCTTGCCGGTCATTTCAGCATGGTTGGGCTGAAGAAACAAAAGAATGAATTTTCCGGTTGTCGCGATACCCTTTTCCACATCCATCCAGGTTCTGCATTATTCAAAAAATCACCCTCGTGGATTGTCACTGCGGAAATGGTGGAAACCTCACGATTATATGCCAGAACTTGTGCCCGGGTTGAACCGGAATGGATTGAAGAGGCGGCAGGAGCGGCCTGTAAAAAAGAGTATTATGAAGCCTATTGGGACAATAAATTGGGCAAAGTCATGGCGTTCCAAAAAGTTTCCTACGGTGGACTCCCTTTGATCGTCCATCGAAAGGTTCATTTTGGCCCCATTGATCCCATCGAATCGCGCCGCATTTTTATCCAAGAGGCACTGGTGGGTCACCGTCTACGGACGGAGGCCTCTTTTCTTGCCCATAATCGTGAACTGATCCGAGAAATCCGGGATCAAGAACACAAGGCGCGGCGACGGGATTTGCTGATTGGAGAAGCGGAGCTTTTTGCCCTCTATGATCGGCTTGTTCCGCAAACCACGTATTGCGCCAGTCATTTTTTTAGTTGGTATCTGCATGGCGTCAAGGAAAATCCCCATCTGCTCCATTTTGCCCCCCATGAACTGTTACGCCACCATGAACAAGCAACCTTACAGGAACAATTTCCCGGTCATTTATCCATGGCGGGTCAAACATTTTCTTTGGAATATCATTTTAATCCGGGTGCTGGCGAAGATGGGATTAGTGTATTGATTCCCTTAGCCGCTATCCACCAATGCCATCCACACCCTTTTGAATGGTTGGTTCCGGGCATGTTATTGGAAAAGGTGACCGCTGTATTGAAAGCGTTACCGAAAGCTTGGCGTAAACAACTGGTGCCGGTACCGGAAACCGCCGCCATGTGTCGGGATCATCTTACCCCCTATGCGTCACAATCGTTGACGCTGGCCCTTGCCAAGGTCTTGCAGCAGCACCGAGGTGTCGTCATCCCTGCCGAAGCGTGGCGCGATCTGGTCATTGCGGACCATTTGCGTATGAATTTTAAGGTGATTGCCGATGGTGGCGGCCAGGTATTGCACCAGGGACGAGATTTGGAAGCGATAAAAAATTTATTGGGACCAAAGGCAAAGCAGGAATTCCGCGCACTTTTAACATCGGGCATCGAGCAAAAAGGTGTGACACGATGGACCTTTGGTGACCTCCCTGCGACCGTGGAAATTTCCACGGGTGGCGGTATGGTGATCGGTTTTCCAGCATTGGTTGACGAAACTCAGAGTGTCTCCTTGCAGGTGATGGATCATCCGGGGTTAGCAGAAAAGGCGATGCGTCGTGGGATGATCCGACTGTTTGCCTTGCATCTGCCCCAGCAGATACGGCAGTTGCGCTCTCTATTAACATTTTCGGCGGGTGCGGTGTTGATTCATCTTCCCACCCAAAAGCGGGGTTCTTTGACCAGTGAGGTAATCGACTTGGTTTTTGACCGTGTTTTTATTCGGGATTCTTTGGCTGAGATCACCAGCAAGGACATTTTCCAGGAGAGGATACGGGAGGGCCAGGGAAAGGTTTTTCGGGAGGCGGAATTCATACGGTGTTTGATGGAGGAGATCATCGATGGGTATCGGATCATTCAATTGTTGATGAAAACTGGAAAATCTGATTCAGGGATCATTCCTGAGTTAAAGGAGCAGCTTGGGGGGTTAATTGGACCGGAATTTTTGTGGGAAACCCCTTTCAATTGGTTACGGCAGTATCCGCGTTATTTAAAGGCGATTCACAAACGATTGGAGCGGAGGGATTTATCGCCTTTGAAAGACAGGGAGAAGGGGGCTGTGATTAAGCCTTTTGAGGAGTTGTTGCGGATGGGACAGGTACGTTTGGACAAGGGGGAAACGGATCCTGAGTTAGAAACTTTTCGGTGGATGGTTGAGGAATTTCGGGTTTCTCTATTTGCTCAGGAATTAGGGACTTCGGTTCCGGTTTCACCCAAGAGACTGCAAGAACAGTGGCGGAAGGTTTTTGTATAAGCTGTTATCTTTTTACAACGCGCTTTCTTGCGACTCCAGCGTGGAAGATAATTCTTCCCATTGACCCATGACGACCGCCAAACGAGATTCCAAACGGCTATTTTCCGCTAAATCATGCAATAGCTGTTCCTTGTTCTCCTTCGTATGTGCTAGAGGATCGGCCAATTTTTCCCGTATCGTCCCCAGTGCCGATTCCAACGTCTCGATTTCCTGTTCCAACCGTTTGATCCGGTTACGTAAATCACGAGTCGCCAGATCCATGGTCTTGCGCTGCTGCGCCGCCTCGCGACGACGATCTTTCTGATTGGGTTTATTCATGTTCGGCGTTTGGGAGGAGGTTCCTTTCTGGCTGGAAATCTGATTGAGATAATCATCCAGATCCCCCTCCCACAAACGGACCCGACCATCGGCAATCAACCAAAACCGATCACACACCGTTTCCATCAGGTCACGATCATGGGTCACCAAAATCATGGACCCCGAATAACCCGATAACCCCTCTTCAAGGGCCGCTCTGGACTCCATATCCAAATGGTTGGTGGGTTCATCGAGCAGCAGCAGGTTGGGACCGGATAAAAACAATCGCGCCAACGCCAAACGGGCTTTCTCTCCCCCAGAAAGAACCGAAACAACCTTGAACGCATCGTCTCCAGAAAACAAAAATCCCCCCAAAAGTGTTCGGACTTTTTGCGTCGGAGTCCCTGTTTTGGCCGCTCGTTGCGCCGATTCCATGATTGTTTCCCCGGCGATCAATGCCTCCATGGCATGTTGGGCAAAATGACCACTGGCAACCCGATCACCCAACGTGACCGACCCCCGATCCGGTAACAGCGTTTGGTTGATGATCTTGAGCAAAGTCGATTTTCCCGCCCCATTGGGACCGAGCAATCCCACTTTTTGCCCACGCTCCAGACTGAGATTGACCTCTGAGAAAACATGAACCGATCCAAAGGTTTTGGCTACATCATGCAAATGCAACATCTCACGCGCTGAAGGGGGCGGTTCTGGGAGACGGACCCGTTCCAGATGACGGGCATTGGCGGCGACGGTCACCGTCTCAATTTTATCCAAACGCTTGACCCGGCTCTGCACCTGTTTGGCCTTGCTGGCCTTGGCGCGAAAACGACTGATGAACCGTTCCAGATGTGCAACTTCCCGTATCTGTTTTTCCGCCAGTTTTTCCTGTTGCATGAGTTTTTCCTGGCGCATGATCAAATAGCGTTCAAAACCAACGGAGTATCGAACAATACGCATATTTTCGATGGCTACGGTCACTTTTGTGGTCCGGTTGATAAATCCCCGATCATGAGAGATAATGATATGCGTCGCAGGCGAGGATTGGATAAAACGTTCCAGCCAAGCCGAAGACTCCAGGTCCAAATGGTTGGTTGGTTCATCCAAGAGCAACAGGTCGGCCCGTGAAAACAACAGACGTGCCAAAGCAATCCGCATCCGCCATCCGCCGGAAAAGGTATCCAAAGGGCGTTGTTGGTCCTCATTGGAGAAGCCTAGCCCATGAAGAATCATCCCTGCCCGACTTTCGGCACTGAATGAACCCAAAACCTCCAATTGGTGGTCGATTTCGCCGATTTGTTCCACCAGGGCATCCGGGGGTAAATTCTGTTCCAGGAGTTTTTGGTTCAAGACCTGCCGCTGCCGTCGCAATTGCATCAATTCCGCATCCCCTTCGAGGGTCTCCTCCAGAATGGGACGTTGGGACGGGGTCAATTCCTGGGCCAGGATGCCCAGTTTGATCCCCCCTGCCAGACGTACCCGTCCTTCATCGCACTCCTGAGTACCGGCGATCATATGGAACAAGGTCGTTTTTCCCGAACCATTGGGGCCAATCATCGCCACTTTTTCCCCCAGGTTGATGGTCAGGCTGGAGGCGGAAAAAAGCGACTTGGAACCAAAACTTTTTTGAATGTTTTCGATGAAAAGCATGAAAAAGGGCCTGTAATGAAACCGATGGTGAGGTAGGATGGGGGGGTCATTCTATGGGAGTGATCTGAAAATGGGCAGGATCAAAATGTATCCATGCAATACAACCGGGAAAATGGTGATCCATGAATCTTACCTCACGGCAACGACGGGAACTGGATTACCACCGCGATCACGCCAAAACCTGTCGGCAAAATCATCGCCCTTCCGACATCGGGGTGATCACCAATGACAAACGCCGATGGTGGAATGGGTATTGGACCATGTACACCCTCCTCCGTCAACGACCGAGTGGAGGCGAAACGGCCCTGGTGGTGGGATGCGGCAAAGGAGAGGACGCCATACTCCTGACTCGATTGGGTTATCGGGTGACCGCCTTTGATCTCAGTCCCGACATGATCGCCCTGGCGCGAGAACTGGCCGATGAAGCGGGGTTATCCATCGATTATCACGTCATGACGGCGGAAAATCCCGACCTGCCAAGCCACTCTTTTGGTTTAATTCTGGCCAGGGACATCCTGCACCATGTGGAAGTCCCCAGAGTTTTGGAACAATTGTCACGATTGGCCAAACCCAGTGCCATGATCATGATTAACGAAAATTACACCCACTCTCTGGTCCAAAAAATACGGGATTCCTGGTTGGTCAATGCCCTCCTCTATCCCCGTCTGGTTTCTTTCGTCTATAAAAGGGAAAAACCCTATATTACGGCGGACGAGTCCAAGTTGAATGAACAGGATCTTAAAGCATGTCAAAACATTCTTGAAACACCCGATATTCAATTTTTCAATCTGTTCGTAACCCGGATCATTCCCGACAGCCATGTGCTTTTGGCACGCCTGGATCGATTGCTGCTCATGATCCTCAAACCCATCGCCCCATGGCTCGCCGGAAGGTTTATTCTGTTTGGGAAGACACGAGCTTCCCCTCCTCCAATTCCAACGGAGTTGCAGAAACCCCCTCCAAAACATGGATGAAAAAATGGAAGTACCGTTTCAAGGTTTCCATAAACTGTTCCAAATCTCGACGATCACGAACATACGGGGTACAACCGGGTTTAAAACTGGGAGAGTGCAATGTCAGGGAAAATACCGTCAGGCCACGTTGTAAAAGGGTAACGGTCAACCGTTCCAGCTCATCCGCGCTGTGCCCTTCCGGCGATAAACGGATCCGCTCCAACAGGCGGGTACGTGAAAGAATCCCAGGTAATCGCAATCGCTTGAGCCGGGGGCTGGAGGCAAACCGATACAGTTGAGTGGCGCGACGGCGTGAACTGGCCAGCTTGCCGATAAAATCACCTGTCGCAGGAACGGAAAGAATCGATTGGTCGGCCATCCGTTGCGGATAATTGCTTGTGCGTGAAAAATCGGGGCCTCCGCCAGCTTGAAAGGAAAACGGCGGAGCCGGACTTAAATCAACTTCATAACCCAACTCATGAAGGATGGCGGGCGTATTGGGACCGATACCATAACGCCCTGCCTTGTAAACCTTGGGTTGGCTCCCCATCACCGCTTGAATTTGCCGGGTGAGTATCGTCAGTTTTTCCCGTTCCACCGCAACAGGCAGATTACCTGGGAAACTGTTGGCATGGGTCAACGCCTCCACCAAGGGGGGGGTCACCCAGGGGTGGAGATGGGCACCCATCACGGCACGACCGCCATCGATCAATTCCTTGAGGGGACGCCATCCTGCCTCCTGACTGGCCACGGGATAATCCATGACATAAATCGGTCGGATACCAAAGCGATCACACATCTCCTGACATCGGTGGATTTCCGCCATCGCCTGTACCGATGTCTGTCCCCGGTCGAAAGGGGCCGACCAATCAAATTCTTCTTCCGTATCCACAACAACCAGGAGAATGGGTGGTAACGACATGATCGCTCCTTAAGATCATTAAAAAATCAAAGATACACCCTAATATGGCGATGGCATACCCAATGCTTTCACACCCTGGGTAGCCCACTCCGTGGCTATTTCCAAATGGGAAAATAGGGTTCAAATCTTGCTTTCGTCAACCATCCCCAGAGAGAACATTGACCTCCAGACAACAAGGCAGGACAATGCCGCCTGAGTTTTGAAGAATGGTCATCCTCGCAAGATTTGATGGCGCATCTTCAATCCTCAAAGCCGTATGAAACAACGAGCCAACCTGCGCCCGGAAAGGGCCAAAATGCGTCCATGATCCGAATTTTCAAGCATTTTATATCCCAATGGTCGATTCTGTTGCTGGTTGCCGAAAGTCTGGTGGGCATCCTGGCGGTCCATGTCGGTGTATGGATCCGTTTTTCGGGGGAAGCCCCCAGTGATTACAGCGATGGCAACGAACTCCTGATACGCTCCCTGTTTTTTTCCCTGGTCATGGTCATGAGCATGGCCGCCACAGGCCGCTATCAAAGAGTGTTGGACGATGGCTTCAGTGCTGAAGTCCTTCGGGTTGGTATTAGCTTCGTCATCGGAATGATTGCATTTGGCCTTATTTTTTATGTCTTTCCAGATGTTTTTATCGGTCGCGGAACCAACGGTCTTGCCATGGCGTTCGCCTTTGTTCTATTCCTGGCGATTCGATGGATCTTCTACCATTATGTGATCGATATCGACGCACTCAAACGCAAAATCATGGTGTTTGGGGATGGCGAAAACGCCCTCTTGGTTTATAATCTCGTAGATACAACCCCTTTCGGTGTCTGCATCGTCGGCTGCTGGCCCATTCCTGGACAAACCAGAGCCATACCGGCTGAACTCGTCATCGATTCCAACGAAGACCTCGTTGACTGGGTGAAAAAAAATGATATCAACGAAATCGTCCTGGCCATGGATACGCAATTTCCCAACATGTATACCAAGGAAATCCTCGATTGCAAAAGCAATGGGGTAAAAATTTTTGATCTTCCGGGTTTCTTTGAACGGGAAAACCATATCATCAACATGGATATTCTTAGCCCCGAATGGTGGATCCACCATTCCGATGGGCTGGATCAGGGGGCCGGAAAAGAATTTTCCAAAAAATTGTTTGATGTTTCCCTAACCTTGTTGCTACTTGCCATCGTCTGGCCAATCATGCTTCTGACGATCCTGGCCATTCTTATCGAAAGCAAGGGACGTGGACCTATTTTTTACATGCAAGAACGGGTTGGGTATGGCGGAAAGGTGTTCAATGTTCTCAAATTCCGCAGTATGCGTACCGATGCCGAAGGGGATGGGGTGGCCCGTTGGGCAAGCCAAAACGATGACCGCATCACCCGGGTGGGCAAGATCATCCGCAATACCAGAATCGATGAATTGCCGCAGTTCTTCAATGTTCTGCGTGGAGAGATGAGTTTGGTAGGACCAAGACCGGAAAGACCCGCTTTTGTCCATGTCCTTAAAAGCAAAATACCCTACTATGCTGAAAGATTGCGCGTCAAACCCGGCATAACAGGATGGGCGCAGGTACGCCACGGATACAGTGCGTCGGATGAAGACGCTGCGGAAAAGTTGAAACATGATCTTTACTACGTCAAAAACCAAAGCCTGTTTTTAGACCTGCTGGTACTGATCCATTCCGTTGAGGTCGTCCTCTTCGGTTCTGGGGCAACAGCCCCCATCCATCAAGGAAAGAAAACACATGATCGGGAATGAACTGTACCCACAACAGCTTTTGCGGTATGGTGTGGTTTTGGGATATGAGTTCCATGCCGCCCGGTTGGGAGTGCGCATGAGTCACGGGAACGTTTTCCCTCCGTCAATCACCATCAAGAGCTAAACGCATCCTGGTCATGCAACAGGAATCTGGATTACGCGATTTTTATTTTCAGGTAGTCATTCATTTGCGCGGAATGTGGCGTCACCGTTGGCAAATGGTATTTTCTACTTGGTTTGTGTGTATTGCCGGCTGGGGTGCCGTCGCACTCATGGAGGATCAATACGTCGCCCGTGCCCAGGTGCAAATCGACGATCCTCGTGAAAATATTTCTCAATTCCTCGAAAAGGACTCCATCGCCCTAGACGTAACCCGCGAAGCCAAACGAATCCTGAACCGACTGCTGGAACGGGACAATCTGCTCAAGATTATTCGGGAAACCGATCTGGCCTTCCGTGTTTCCAACGATACCGAAAAAGAAGAGGTACTTCGGGAACTTCGGGCGCAACTGGTCGTCAAACAGGCCGCCAACAACGTCTATCAAATCGTTCACCGTCACTCCGAGGCGCGCCTGACCCAACAGGTGGTTGAGGTGTTGCTTGAAAGTCTTCCGCTGGATAACGTCAAAGAATACCGCGAGGATAACGCCCGTACCGCAGAGGAATTCCTAGGGCAACAGGTCAACGATTTTGAACACAAGGTTATCGATGCGGAACGCCAACTGAGAGAATTCAAAGCCAGAAATATGTTGCTTCTCCCTGGGAAGGATGGCGGCTATTACGAGCGCATGCATGGCATGGTGCAAAAGGTGGAAGAGGATGAAAGCACTCTCAAGGAATTGGACAGACGTGAAGAGGAAATGACACGGCAACTGGCGCAAATGAACAGTACCAGCACCTCGCCAACGGCAGAGGTTGATGGACGCATCGAAGAATTAAACGCGCAACTCAACGAACTTTTTGAAAAAACCTACGTGAAAAACGGCGTCAAGATGAGGCTCTATACCGAGAATCATTCGGAAGTCATGTCTCTACGCAAATCCATCGAGATGTTACAACAGCAAAAAAAAGAAATTACCGATCGGTTACGGCAGGAAGCGGAAAATCCTGATCGGTGGGAAATGGAATCCAATCCGATCTATCGTCGCCTCAAAGCGACGCTCAGCGAACTCGAGGTTGAAAAAGCGACCGTCCAATCCCGTTTGATGGAGACCAAGCAAAAACTTGCCAAACTCAAGGAAATGGAATCCTCCCTCCCCAATATTGAAAACGAAATGTTGCGATTGCAAAGTTATCTGGAGATGTCGAAGAAGAAAATGCTCTCTATGCTGGACAAAGAGGGTTCTGCACGTTTTACGGGAGATATTGCCGAAGGGTTGAGCCGCTATGTCCATTTTAAAGTGTTGGAACGCCCCTCTGTTCCTGACCGTCCCGTAGGTCCAGATCGCGTGCTGTTCTGCTCCGTCGTTTTGGCGGGAGGGCTTTCTGCGGGAATCGCCCTTGGTTTGTTTTTGACGGTCATTCGACCTGTTTTCGACAGTCCCGCTTCCATGCGGAAAGTATTAGGTTTGCCAGTTTTAGGGATGGTATCCATGGTAGACGAAGGGGTCAGTAATCGTTGGAAAAGTTCAAATCCTGCATTCTTCGCGGCTTTCCTTGGAATATTTTTATGTTTCCTGGCGGTGTTATATCTGGGTGGCAGACTTTAGACGGACAGGGTATCTTAAGGGTGCGGGATCAACTATTTATTGGCCAGCGTGGCTGTATTGTGTTATTTTCCACGATGAATTAATGTCGGCTTTAAGTCTTCACCTGAAGTGCCGACCGTTTCGACTGCCCGCCAACGCTGGAATCAACTCATGGCCGAATTGCAGGTTCGCAAAAAAATCACTCTGGACTTTGAGAAACTCCGCTCCCGTGGCGTTTTGACACCGGACTCGGGCCGAAGTGTGGTAGCCGAGGAGTATCGGATCATCAAGCGACCGCTTCTACTGGGCGGTTTGGGTAGCGACAGCGATAAGTTCGACAAACGCAAACGGAAAATGATCATGGTGACCAGTGCCTTCCCAAAAGAGGGCAAAACCTTCACCGCAATCAACCTGGCCATGAGTCTGGCAGCGGAAATGGATTCGACGGTTCTATTGGTTGACGGGGATGTGGCCAAACCATCGGTGGCGCGTCTATTGGGTTTCAAGGCCAAGGAAGGGTTGATCGATTGTCTGTTGAACAAAGTGGATAATTTTACCGATGTCCTCATCCGCACCAATGTCCCCAAGTTGATGATTCTCCCCTCTGGGCGGAGGCACCATCATGCCACGGAATTGTTGGCCAGTGAAAACATGCGCCTGTTGCTCGACCAAATCATGGATGATCCCGATCGGATTGTGGTATTTGATTCACCACCCTTGCTGGTGACGACCGAGGCCCGGGAACTGGCGCGAAACATGGGTCAGATCGTCATGGTGGTCGAGGCGGAGCGGACACCCCAATACGCCGTCAAAGATGCCCTGCAACAGCTTGACAATCTTGAGATTGTTGGATTGGTCCTCAACAAGATTCGCAAACGTTCCAGTGGCGGCTATTACTATTATGGCTACGGTGGTTATGGCGGCTATGGCGGCTATGGCAGTTACGGTAGCTATGGCTCGGAAGAGCCACAACCCAAACGAAGCTGGATCAAGCGTCTATTTGGACTCTAGGTATCCCATGACTCCCCCCATTTTATGTGTTGTCGGGGCTAGGCCCAATTTTATGAAAATGGCCGCGATCCTGCCGGCCCTGAGGGGGTTGTCTACCCCGCTGGAAACTCGATTGATCCATACCGGGCAACATTATGACGCCGCGATGAAGGAGACGTTCTTTCGGCAGTTGGGAATACCCGAACCCGATATGGACCTGGGGGTTGGTTCGGGAACACATGCCGTTCAAACCGCCACAATCATGAGTCGATTTGAGCCGGTCATGGATGCCGAACCCCCGTTGGCAGTTTTGGTGGTCGGGGATGTCAACTCGACTATCGCCTGCGCCCTCGTCGCAGCGAAAAAAAGTGTTCCAGTGATTCATGTGGAGGCGGGTCTGCGCAGCCGGGATCGGAGTATGCCCGAAGAGATCAACCGCATACTCACCGACCAACTATCGCACTATCTTTTTACCACCGAACGCAGTGCCCATGACAATCTTCTGGCGGAAGGGATCGGGGAAGAACGTATTTTCTTTGTCGGCAACGTCATGATTGACACCTTGTTCCGACTGCTTCCTCAAGCCCCTTCCTTGACGGAAGTATTTCGCGCCAATCCTGGTGATACAAACATCTCGCTGACAACGGGGATGGCCTATGGCTTGGTGACCTTGCATCGCCCTGCCAATGTCGATGATCCGCAAACGCTCACTATGCTGATGCGGTGTCTGGCAGAGCAGAGCAAAAAACTGCCGTTGGTGTTTCCCGTTCATCCGCGCACGCGAAAGCGGATGCACGATATGGGGTTGGCGTCATTGCTTGGCCAAAGCGCGATCATCTTCCTACCGCCGGTCAGCTACCTGGAGATGTTGTCATTAATGAAATCTGCCAAGGTTATTCTCACCGATTCGGGCGGTGTACAGGAAGAATCCACCGCTTTGGGGTGCCCCTGCCTGACTCTGCGTGACAATACAGAACGCCCCATCACCGTTTCCGAGGGGACCAATACCATCGTTGGCCGCGATCCCGCAAAAATCGCCCATGAACTGGATGAGATTCTGGCCAGAGGTGGGAAAACGGGTCGGATACCCGAATTTTGGGACGGTCACGCCGCCCAGCGGATTGCCGAACAGTTGAGCCGATCATTACGATGAAGAGGGCTTCAGGCGTTCATCCCGTCCCGAATCCTCATGGAATCAAGTCATGCCGGTAACACCACCATCCATCCCCCCGATCATGAATGCTTTTACAGTCGATGTGGAAGATTATTTTCACGTCGCCCTGTTTGAAAAGCATGTTTCCTGCGACCGTTGGTCCACCATGGAACACCGTGTGGAGAGGAACACCGATCGGATTTTGGAGATGATGGCACAGAGGGACATTCACGGTACATTTTTTGTTTTGGGTTGGATTGCTGAACGCTACCCAGCATTGGTACGTCGCATTTCCGACCAGGGCCATGAAATTGCCAGCCATGGGATGCATCATATTCGGGTCACGTTGCAATCCCCAGAGGTATTTTTCCAGGATGTCCAGGAATGTAAACACAAGCTGGAGGACATTTGTGGCCAGCCGGTGCGTGGCTATCGCGCTTCGACCTACTCCATTGGTCGTGATAATTTGTGGGCTTTGGACGTTCTGAAAAAGGCCGGATATCGCTATAGTTCGAGTATCTATCCCATTCGCCATGATCTTTACGGTTGGCCCGACGCCCCTCGCTTTGCATTTTATCCTCGGCGGGATGAAAACAAGGGTGATGGCCTCTTGGAGATACCAATCTCGACACTGGAGTGGCTGGGACGACGCATCCCCTGCGGTGGCGGTGGTTATTTTCGTCTCTACCCCCTCGCCTTTTCCATCTGGGCATTGCGGCATCTTAACAAGAAAGAGGGTGAAAGTGCGGTATTCTATTTGCATCCATGGGAGCTGGACCCTGGACAACCACGGTTACCTGGTTTGCCCATGAAGGTCCGCTTTCGGCATTATTTAAATTTGGAAAAAATGGATGCCCGACTGCACTGTCTGCTTGATTCATTACGATGGGATCGGATGGATCGGGTATTCGCACATCGGTTGGAGATGGAGAACAAGAGATGAGTCGAATCCTCGCAGGAGTCACTGTCCGTGGTATGCAGGTGCAGGACAGGTCAGCCTGGGACCGGTTTGTTATGACAGCACCACAGGCAACCTTTTTTCACCGATGGGGTTGGCAACAGGTGTTGGAAAAGGCGTTTGGTCACGAAACCTATTATTTATTGGCGGAAGCGGACGGAGAAATTGTCGGGATACTCCCGTTGGGACGCATCAAAAGTTTTTTATTTGGTGATGTTCTGGTATCGACCCCCTTCTGTGTAACCGGAGGTATTGTGGCGGTCGATGGTGCCGTCGCCATGCTTTTGGAGCAGGAAGCGGTTGCATTGGCCCATCGATTGCGTGTGGATCATCTGGAAATGCGCTCTGCCCACCCCATGCATCCACAGTGGTTGCACAAGGATCTTTACTATACGTTCAAGAAGGACATTTCACCCAATCCAGAGGCCAACCTGAAAGCGATCCCCCGTAAGCAGCGTGCCGAAGTACGCCGAGGCGTTGATCATGGCCTGACAGGGATAATCGACCCAGATGTGGCGGGAGCTTGTTATGATGTTTATTCCGAGAGCGTTCGCAATCTGGGGACACCGGTGTTTCCACGCCGCCTCTTTACGGTACTGAAAGAGGTCTTTGGTGATGATTGTGATGCCCTGGTGATTATGCATCAATCTCGTCCCGTCGCCGCAGTATTGAATTTTTACTTCCGCGATCAAGTGTTACCCTATTATGGTGGCGGTGTCACCCAGGGACGCGGGCTTGGGGCGACCCATTTTATGTATTGGGATCTGATGAACCGCAGTGCCAAAGATCGTGGCGTGGTAACTTTTGATTTTGGCCGCAGCAAGGTTGGCAGCGGTTCTTATGATTTTAAACGCTATTTTGGCTTTGAACCCAAAGCATTACACTATGCATATCATTTGGTCGCGGGCAAAGAGATGCCGGATGTCAATCCCAACAATCCTAAATACCGATTATTCATCGACTTGTGGAAAAAGCTGCCCCTGGGGGTCAGTCGAACACTTGGGCCGATGATTGCGAAGAATCTGGGTTGAAGGGGAAATTGATGGCCGTTAGCGGAATGGGTGACTCCCAGGGAACGCCCCTCTCGGTTGCTTTGGTACGGCAACGTTATACCCCCTATGGGGGGGCGGAAAGGTTTGTGGAGCGGGTTGTGGAGACGCTGAGTCGCCAGGGGATGGCGGTCACGGTGGTTGCGCGGCAGTGGCACCCTGAGGCTGGAAATGGCGTTGACATACACTGTAATCCCTTCCATCTGGGACGGTTATGGCGGGATTATGGATTTTCCCGTTGCGTGCAACGCCATTGGTTGGGACGACCGGGATGGATGGTGCAATCCCACGAACGGATTCCCGGGTGCAACTTATATCGTGCCGGCGACGGGGTTCATGCGCAATGGTTGGCCTATCGCGCCCGTATGCAAAATCCGCTACAACGGTTGGCCACTCGGATCAACCCCTATCACCGTTATCTGCTGGCGATGGAACGTCGCTTGTTTGGTCATCCCGAACTGCGGGCTGTGATCTGCAATTCACAGATGGTGCGTCATGAGATTCAATCGTGGTTTGAAGTTCCCGATGAGAAGTTGCATGTCATTTATTCCGGGGTGGATACCGAGGCATTTCATCCACATTTTGGGAAAGAGTATGCCCAAAAAGTTCGATTGGAATGGGGTATTCCTGGAGATGCCACCTTGTTTTTGTTTGTTGGTTCTGGTTATGAACGCAAGGGGTTATTGACCTTGCTCAGGGCGATGATGCGGGTTGAGGATGCTTGGTTGCTGGTGGTTGGCCGTGATGGTCAGGGGGAAAAATTTAAACAAATCGCCAAGCGATTCAAAATATCGGGCCGTATCCGTTTTGCCGGAGGACGTGAAGATGTGCGGCCTTTTTATGCCGCAGCCGATGCACTGGTTCTTCCTACCTTGTACGATCCTTTCCCCAATGTTGTCTTGGAAGCGATGGCTTGCGGACTTCCTGTGATCACCAGCCATCAATGTGGTGCCTCGGACTTTTTCAAGGAAGGGCGAGCCGGATTATTGTGCGACGCCTGGGATGCGGAGACCTTGGCACGGCATCTTGCGGACATGATGGATTCCCGACGACGGCGGCAATTGGGCCAAGAGGGACGCTCCTTGGCGGAAACATTGACGTGGGAAAGGGTGGGCATCCAGTTGGATGCGTTGTATCGTCGCATCATGGCTTGAAAGCAATCAATCCCTTTTTCCGGTTTCCTGACTCAAGAGGATCTCAGTCGAACATGCTTACAAAACCTATTGCCGTCGTCACGGGAGGAGCTGGTTTTATCGGCAGTCACATGACGGATCGCCTTTTGGATGCAGGGTTTGCGGTACGGATCATCGATAATTTAAGTGGCGGACGATTATCCAATCTGGCCCACCGTTCCAGGAATAGTGATTTATCTGTGGAACAATGTGACATTTGTAACCTTTCTCAGGACAGTGCCATTTTCAAAGATGCCCAGTTGGTCTTTCATTTTGCCGGTATTGGCGATATCGTCCCTTCCATTGAGCAACCTGTCGCATACATGGCCACCAATGTGCAGGGTACAGTCCGGGTCTTGGAAGCGGCCCGCCATGGCGGTCAGGTAAAACGTTTTGTCTATGCCGCCTCTTCTTCGTGTTATGGCTTGGCCGAGACGCCAACGCGGGAGGATTTCCCCATCCAACCGCAATATCCCTATGCTTTGAGTAAATATCTGGGGGAACAAGCGGTTTTACATTGGGGCAAAGTCTATGGACTTCCTGTTAATTCCATGCGCATCTTTAACGCCTATGGTCCCCGTGTACGGACCACAGGGGCTTATGGGGCGGTATTTGGGGTGTTTTTTCGGCAAAAACTGGCGGGAAAACCCTATACAGTCGTCGGCGATGGTACGCAAAGTCGTGATTTTATTTATGTAACCGACGTGGCGGAAGCCTTTTTCCAAGCAAGCCAACATGGTCATCCCGGTGAAATTTATAATATTGGTGCGAACAATCCGCGAACGGTTCTGGAATTGGTCCAATTGTTGGGTGGGGAGATGGTATTTGTCCCCAAGCGTCCAGGGGAACCGGATTGCACCTGGGCCAATATTGATAAAATCACCCAGCATTTGGGGTGGCGACCACAGGTCGATTTTCCAACGGGGGTTGCGACCATGATGAAAGATATCGAAAATTGGCGGGATGCCCCCTTATGGGATGTTGACAGTATCGCCGAAGCGACGCGAACATGGTTTCAGTACATGGACCCCCAACAGTCGGCTAAACGATCTTGATGTTTCCATATCAATCCATTCCCAACCCGCTTTTTCCAGATTCATACATGAACCTTCCCCTGTCCGAAAAAGAATTTTTTCTTGAATTATTTCGCGGGAAAACCCTGTGCCTCTCCCTGATTTCTTATGAAGGTGCGGAGGCTGTTACCGCGTTTGAAGCGTGCCTCAAAGAATTGGTCGCAGCGGATATTCGGCTGGTTTTGCTGATTCGGGAGAACGGCCCAAAGGGGAGCCATCGGGAATTTTCCTTTCTGACGGACCACGATTATTGTTGGCATTCTTCGCAATCCCAGACCCCCCCATCTTTGCCGGCGGATCTGTGGAAACAAAAGTCGGGGATTTTTCCTATATTGATCGAAGCGGACGATACGGCAACCTTTTTGGAGCGGATTGTTACATTGTCGGTTTCTTGGCGTATTTCGCGGATGATTTTTATCGAAGAACGGGGCGGAATCACCGATGAACGGGGTAATTTGGCTAATTTTATTAATTTTAAAAGATTATCGGAACTCAATCATTCCCTGGAATGGGCCGATCAATATTTCCATAAAATATTATTGAAATCTATACACACACTTCTTTCTCATGGCGTTGGGGCGGTAGGTCTATGCCGGATGATTGATTTTCAACGAGAATTATTTACCTACGAAGGGTGTGGTACTTTCTTTTCCTGTAAACATTATTGCGAGGTCAGAGGGTTGGTCTGGGATGATTTTCCCAAAGTCGCGGCCTTGATTCACCAGGGGGTCAAGGAAAACTATCTGCTGCCCCGTTCGGAAGAACGGATTTCCAAGATCCTCCTCAATGGTTTTGGTGCCTTTATCGCGATCCATCATCTGGCAGGCATCTGCGGATTGTTTACCGAAGGTTATGAACAGGACAATGCGGGTGAGGTGGTGGCCTTGTATGCCCTGACCCGGTTTCAGGGAGAGGGTATCGGTGTCCGGCTGGTGCAACGGCTGAAAGAGGAAGGGCAAGAAAAAGGATTGGCCTATTTATTTGCCTGTACGCAACAATCCAAAGTGATGGATTTTTTCCAAAGGCAAGGGTTCATCGCGGCGGCATCCTCCCAGATTCCCCAAGCCAAATGGGATGGTTATGATCCGGCCAGAAAGGATTCCGTCCGTTGTTTTGTCTTCAACCTGAAGGAACCATGACCCTATGGAACACATCGTCATCGTTGGCGCAGGCGTCATGGGGACGGCGACGGCGCATCGGTTGTTGGAACGGGGATTTGCGGTAACCCTGTTGGAAAAATCCCTTCCAGGGGCCGAATCTTCGGCGGCGGCGGCGGGGATATTGGGGGCGCAATCGGAAGTTTCGGGAACTGGTCCTTTTCTTGAGTTGTGCTTGGCCAGCAGGGCACTGTTTGGCGAGTATGTCCGGGAATTGCAGGAACTCTCTGGGGTTTGTGTCGATTTTGAAACATCTGGGGTCTTGGAAGTGGCGTTAACCCCGTCCGAGGGACGCCTCGCTGCCGGACGGGCGCAATGGATGTTGGACAGAGGGCTTGAAGTATCGCTATTGGACCGGGAGGAGGCCCGCCGTTTGGAGCCGGGTTTGACCGAACGGATGGTGGGGGCCAATTATTATCCCAGGGATTGCCAACTTGACCCCATCCGTCTGGCCAGTGCCTTGGCGGCGGCGGTGGGTCAGTTGGGCGGTCGTTTCCAGACGGGATTGCAGGTATTGGGGATTGAAACCCACCAGGGGAGCGTCACGGGGGTGCGTACCACCACCGGGGTGATCCAGGGAGATGCGGTGGTGATTGCCAGTGGGGCTTGGAGTACGGGACTGGGGGGTCTTCCGGCGGTACGCACCCCAGTCAAACCCATGTCGGGACAGATAATTCAAGTACAGACCCGTCCGGCAGCGTTGCGGCATGTACTCTATGGTTATCAGGGCTATGTCGTCCCCAGGCGGGATGGCCGGGTTCTGATGGGATCCACCCTTGAGGAACGGGGATTTGATAAAGCGGTCACCCTGGATGGGATCCATCGGATCACGAGCATGGCGCGGGAAATGGCTCCGTGCCTGGGAGAAGCACGCTTGGCGGCTACCTGGTCGGGATTGCGTCCTGCCCCAGGCGACGGCTTGCCCATGTTGGGTGAATCGCGACATGTGCGCGGATTGTTCTTTGCCACGGGACATTATCGCAACGGTATCCTGCTGACCCCCATCACCGGCACCATTATCGCCGATTTGGTGGAGAAAAAATCTCCCGTCGTGGACGTCACCCCGTTTCTCCCATGAGCATTGCCCCTCCCCTCCCCGCCCCGCCCCGGCAGCGGGTCGCTGTGGCCATGTCGGGTGGAGTCGATTCGTCGGTTGCCGCCGCTTGGCTGCTGGACCAGGGCTATGATGTGGTGGGATTGACCATGCGCTTGTGGGATCATTGTGAAACGGAGAGCGGTGGGACCACTACCAACCAGCGCAGTTGTTGCGGCACGGAGGATGTGGAAGATGCCCGGCGGGTGGCGCAGACGTTGAGCATTCCCTTTTACGTTCTCGCCATGCAACACCGTTTTGAGCAGGATGTGGTCATCCCTTTTGTACAGGACTACGCCGCCGGTCGTACCCCCAATCCCTGCATACGATGCAATCAAATCATCAAGTTTCAGCATTTGTTGGAACAGGCGCACGCTTTGGGGGCTGAATTTTTGGCCACGGGACATTATGCGCAGCTTCTTTACTCCCCCGGTCAACCACCAAGATTGTTTTGTGGCGAGGATCCCAGGAAAGATCAATCTTATTTTTTGGCCAACACCCCTTGGGAACTCTTGGCAAAGGTTCGGTTTCCTTTGGGAGAGATCACCAAGGAAGAAACACGCCGTCTTGCCCAACAATTTGGGCTGCATTTGGCGCAAAAACGGGAAAGCCAGGATGTATGTTTTGTCCCGGATGGTGATTATCGGTCTTTTTTTCGGCGGCGTGGTTTGCTGGATCGGCCCGGTCCCATACGGGGGGTGGATGGGACGGTATTGGGACAACATTCGGGGATTCACCGTTACACCATTGGTCAGAGAAAGGGATTGGGGATTTCTGCCCCGCACCCACTTTTTGTGATCGCCATGGATGTCTCCCAAAATGTGTTGGTTGTCGGTCCTGAGTCGGCTTTGTATGGAAAAATGGCCCGATTGTATCATTTAAACTGGCTGGTTCCCGATATGAACAACCGTCAACACTTGGAAGTGATGGCAAAAATTCGATATGCATCCCCCCCGGTTTCTGCTACTTTGGAATTTGGGGGAGAGAAAAATGGAGAAGCAATGATCCATTTTCATGCACCACAGAGGGCGATCACGCCGGGGCAGGCTTGTGTATTCTATCAAGGGCGGCAGGTTCTTGGGGCAGGGTGGATTGAATCGGTATTGGGTTAAACTCAGGATCAGGATTATGATAATCGAGAGACGCCAATGAACGAAAATAAATTGCTTGATCATATTAATTTTTTTAAAATTTTTTCCCTGGAGGAAAAAAGGCTGATCTTGGAATCCGAGAGTTATTTTGAAAGTTTTGAGCCGGGGGATGTGATTATTGAAGAGGGGGCAGAGGAGAGCAACCTGTATATCATCATCAAGGGTGAGGCCAAAGTCACCAAGAGCAGCCACCCTGAGAACGTTCTGGCGACTTTGGGTGGGGGGACGGTGATGGGAGAGTTATCCTTTTTGACCAAACGGCCACGATCCAGCAATGTGGTGGCGGTGGGAAAGGTGGTTTGTTTTTCTTTGAATGCGGAATCAATGTTGCAGCTTGATTCGGCCATGCAACACAAGATCAAGGATCAATTGATCGAGGTCTTGATTGGCCGTTTGGATGAGATGAACAATATTTATTTAAACTTGGTGCGCTAACCAGCAAGATCCCCCCCGCAATCATGCCTATGGGGCATTTTTTGCCCCACGAAAAATCCCCCCCTTTTCCCGGCCATGGGATAAAATTCTCCGCATCATCAACATTCTATACATTTATTCAATAAATTTTATTGAATTGCACGCATATTGCATGGAGTCTCCATAGCCGATATTTTCACAATCCTTGAAGGAAATGGAACCCATGGCACTTTCCATCAATACCAATCTTTCCTCTTTGAACGCGCAGCGGCACTTGTTGGATTCCACCGGGGAAATGAATCAGGTGTTTGCCCGCCTGAGTTCGGGTTTGCGCATCAATCGGGCGGGAGACGATGCGGCGGGATTGGCCATATCCAACCGCATGACCCTCCAGGTTAGGGGATTGACCCAGGCGGTGCGCAATGCCAACGATGGTATTTCCATCTCCCAGGTGGCGGAAGGTGCCTTGGCGGAAACCAGCAACATGTTGCAACGGTTGAATGAACTGGCGGTACAAGCGGCCAACGACACCAATACCTCCAAGGATCGACAAAGCCTTCAGGACGAGATCAACCAATTGCTTTCGGAAATCGAGCGGATTTCTCAAGAGACCGAGTTCAACAACTGGCCCATGCTCAACGGCAGCATTCTGCCGCTCGTGTTTCAGGTTGGGGCACGCGAAAATCAGACCATCAACGTGCAATTGGCCGATGCCCGCGCCTCTGTTTTGCTGGCGCAGCCTGGGGTTGCCAATCCCAACGCCAAGGAAAGTCTGCTTAATCCCCAAATCAAGGGGATGCTGGTCAAGGTACCCACCACGATTTCTGCCGGATCCAAACTGTTTCATCCCGACGTAGCCGTAGGGATTCAGGCCATCACCAATGCCAACGCCACCAGTGCATCCCCCTGGACGACCGACCCGACCGAAGTTGCCGATAGCATGGTCACGGCGTTTGGTGCGGGCATCGCGGTGGAAACCGCCGCCGACCAAGCCCTTTCCACAGGGACCGCCACCACCCATGGCAGTGATATTGTCCGCGCCCTCACCGCAACCGTGACGGTAGCCAACGCCGTGGCGACAGCGGTGACAGCAGCGGGAGGTGCTGGCACCACGACCACCGCCATCAACGGATGGGATCTCACCAGTGCCGCCTATGACACCATCGAAGAGGTCGCCAACGCCATTACCGCTTTGGATGCCACCGTGAGTGCGGCGGAAGCCTCGGTCATCGCCGCCGCCCGGTTTGCCGCCGCCGAGACCAACGCCAGTATTTTGGATGTCCGCAACTCCGCCGCCGCCCGTTCACTCATGAATGCCGACACCGGCAATGCAATCAACTATTCCCAAGCGCAGGTGGTTGCCGCCGCCAGTTTTAAAGCGGCAGAAAGTTTGACCGGCACCACCATCACCACCCAGATTACCGCCGACAATCCTGCAAACGTTGCCGCACTGGTCACATCGGGGTTAACCGCAACCAACGTCCCCACCGCCAACCAAGCGGCCATTGCCACGGCGATTACGGGGGCCATTCCCGGAACTGCCGAGGATGCTATCCGCGCCGCCATGAACGCCGATGCCAGCAGCAATCTCACCAAGGATGAAGCGACCCTGATCGTCACCGCTGCCATGGCATTGGACGGCGGTTCCACGGTTGCGCAATCGGTGGCCTCAGCCAATGCCACCGGGACCAAAGATAATATCATCCGTCAGATCGATGCCATCGCCCCGACGACGAGCATTGCCACGGTGGTGGATGTGGCAGTCAATGCCGCCGGAGTCAACGATGTTCCGGTGGGCAATGTGAACGCCGTCATCCGGGCCATTGATGCGGGTGTGAGTTTGGGACGGGATATTGAGACTATCGCTGCCCTGGCTATGGCGGCGGATGGGAGTCGTAAGCTGACCATCGACAATGCCAAGGTCATTGCCGCTGCCGGTTTGGCCGCTGCCGCCCCAAACGGCAGTACGACCGCCGCCTCGACTGCCGCCAGCAACATGGCCAAGGTGATCAATGCCCGCGATTATGCGGTGGCCTATGCGGCCAAATATGGGGCACCCCCGACAGCGGGCAGCATCATCATGGTCCCCGATTGGATGATCGACACCAGCGGCAATACCAAGTTTCCCCCCAGTCCCCTTATCGATGTGACGGGATCTTCCATCCCCGCCGATCCCACGATTCCATTTTCTCAAACCACCATCACCAACGGGAGCAATCCCGCCATGGGGGGTGCGGAGGCGGCAGGGATGATGCTCGCCATCATCAGCAAGGCGATCAACAAGGTCTCTTCCATTCGGTCGGAGTTGGGTTCCATTGAGAATCGTTTTGAGGCCAACATTGCCAACCTGAACAATGTCATTGAAAACGTCTCGGCATCCCGTTCCAGAATTCTGGATGCCGATATCGCCTCCGAGACCGCCAACATGACCCGTATATCTATTCTGCAACAGGCGGGAACCGCCGTATTGGCCCAGGCCAACCAGCAACCCCAATTGGTACTGAAACTGTTGCAATAGAAGGACTCGGCTGGCTCATCTTGACAAGATTTTCTTTTTAAAAGTTTTTCACCCAGACCTGATCTTGTCGGTCAGTGATCTTTGTCCAATGCACTGGGAAAATTCAACTCATCGGGCATATTTTCAAGGTACGGTGGTGGTTCAATACCAAGACGTTTAAGAAGATCATCCAACAACATCCAATCCCCTTCCGGGGTTACCAGATCTCCCCGAATATAGGCCCGCAGACACCATTGCAATCGTCCTTCCCGTTTTTCGGGATGGCGGGCCAAATCTTCCAATAACACCCGATCTTCCGGGGTGCTTCTGCGGGCGATGTGCCGCGCCAGGGCAGACCACAGGGGTTCCGGGCGCTGTAATTTTTTATAATAGGCCATTGCTTGTTGAAATGCCCTGTCATCTCCTCCCTGATGAAACGAAAGCCGACAGGCATGATGGAATAATTCTATTTCTGGTCCAAAAGGTTCTTTATTAATAGAATCATGTTCTAGCTGCCCATGGGCCAACAGAGCGCGGGTGCCTGCACGACCTGGAGACAACACTTCCGTCGTCAACAAATCCAAATGGGAATTCCGCTTTGGGTCCATTTTGATGTCATGCGCCAAGTCATGCGCCCAGTCGCGCACCCAGTCGCGCGCCAAGTCGCGCGCCAAGTCGCGCGCCCAGTCGCGCGCCAAGTAGTGCGCCAAGTACCGCGCCAAGTCGCGCGCCAAGTACCGCGCCAAGTCGTGCGCCAAGTCGTGCGCCCAGTCGTGCGCCAAGTCGTGCGCCAAGTACCGCGCCAAGTCGTGCGCCAAGTACCGCGTCAAGTCGCGCGCCCAATCACGCTCCAAGTCACGCGCCAAGTCACGCGATTTCCTGCTTTCAGCCCCTGGAAATAACCAGCAAAAGGAAGTTTGCCCAAGTGACAAGGCCAACTCAAAACCAAGAACAAAGAGAAGGTTTTGACCAGAAAACCCCCACTGACGGCGTCTTCCAGGCCAAGTTTGTATGAGAAGACTTTCACTCCAACCTGGCCAGATGGAAACACCGCCATTGAGGAGTCGTCCCACGGCAAGCCCCTTGTCCCCCTCTGGGGCATCATTCATGGCGTGCAGGAACAGCGTGAAGCCAGGGCGAGCATGATCACGCATTGGTTGTAAACCGATCATTTCCAACCCTGTATTCAACCGCTGACAAGCCATCCAATTGGCATTGTTAGCTCCCTCACTCTGCCATTGGCGCTGAATGATGGCTTTACTCTCCTCTTTCCTACTGACTTTCCAAGCGTCCAACCCTTGATCGGTACCACGTTTCCAATCTTTCGCCAGCGCAATACCACTCCTCTTAGACCACTCTTTGACATGTTTCAATAAATCATCAGCAAGAAAAGTTCCTGCCAACCATAATCCATATTCTTCATCTTCGCATAGATGAGAAAATACTGGTTCTAACCGTTCCGGGTTGATATCAGCGACTAGGGCGGCCCAAAGACGTAATGTTTCCCACCAAAAGCCAAGGTGTCTCCATTGAGCAACCAATACAATCCGCCCTTGATCACCTTCTATGGTAGCTTGCAGATGCCAAGCGGTGAGAAATTCTTGAAAACTCAGATGGGCAAAAGAAAGTTTATAGTCAGTGCGATCCACCAACACCCCGGCGGGACCAGAAAGCCAGGATAAGAAACCATCCTTATGGGCTGAATCCCAGTCGGACGGTAAATATTTGGCCATCTCCTCCCAGGATTGCACCAAACTTTTTCTTCCGGTTTTTTCATCATACCCTGTTTCCTGCATCCCATGGGCCAGTGCTGCGACAACACGAAAGCGTTCGGCCCCAGAATCGGGACGCCAACGATGCCGTTCTCCCCGCACCCCCTCCTGTTCCCTACGGTCGGGCAGTGCTGACAGGAGATTATCCAAAGTGACCTGATAAAGCTTGTGCCGACGGTCCGGGAGAGGGCTGGTGCGGCTGACCAGGAGCATCATGGTCAGCAACAAAGCGGTACGGGCCAAATCATGAGCTTCGGGGGTATGAAACAATCGGTCTATAAATTCTTCGGTCGCTTTTTTCCCGGCCACCTGATCGCTACCATGAATGTGCTGAAAAAAATTCCCGGAGAGTTTCCTGATTTCTCTATCATCCAGAGGCTGAACATCCCACACCGTAAAACCCTCATTGTAGGTGGGACTATCGCCATACGGACGACTACTGAGAACCACCTTCATGCCACTGTTCTTTTTCATGAAAACCAACAATTTTTGACGGAAATCTTGGCCCAACTCCCCCAGTTCATCCCACCCATCCACCAATAAAACTGGAGTAACTGTTTTCGTTCTGGCAAACTGAAGGAAAAAGGCCTCTTGCCATTCTTTCAGCCCATATTCCGCCAACCACGATCCCAAAAATGATTCCAGATTATGGAATTTTTCTTCGACATTCTGCCAATACCGCGCCAAAGCTCGCAGTTCCACGAAAAACGGAAACGTATCCTCACGTGTTAATAATTGCCGAAAGGTCCACCGCATCCAGGTGGTCTTGCCCGACCCCGCCACACCGCGCACAACCAGGGGTTTACTCAGAGATAGCACCTCTTCAGGTTCCAGTGTCTTTCCCTCTTCAAGCTTATCTGGATCATATCCCTTACCCAAGCGCAAAGAAACATACATGTTTTCCAGCGTGGCATCCACCACCTTGTCCTTTGCTGGTCCCGACGCAGCTGCCCCCACATGGCGCAAATCCCATCGGTCAAAGAGAAAAGCCAGTTTTTCCCGATATGCCCGCAAGAAAGGGGCACTCATGACACTTTCTGGCTGCGGTGCAGCAAATGGCCAGTTCTCATAACCTCGAAAAAAAATCCAGGCGTCATCAGCCGATTGAGCTACTTGATCAGGTTTTAAATTGAACAATGCACACACAACACTGACCAGCGCATTACCCGCTTTTTCCCAGTTTTCTTTCCTGAAATCGGCAAAAGCAGGCTTACTTTCCAACTTGGTTTTGTCGTCCATCCTAAAAGCATGGGGAAAACAATGATCTGGATCATGGATATGTTCAAGCCAATCGGAATTTCCTGCAAAAACACAGGCAATGATCTGTTTATTACCGCGAATCTTCTTAAAATTTTGAATTTCAAGTTCCACATAAGGGGATTTGGCAGATTCGGGGGTACAGAGGAGGATTAAGAACTCGGATTGTTCTAATGCAGCGACTATCTTTCCATCCAAATCGGCCCCTGCGGCAATCTTGGCGGTATCGAAAAAAATAGTTTCATCGTTCAGTTCATTTTTAAAGCGTTCGATGGAAAACAATCGTTTACGCAACCATTGGGCTTGGTCGGTATTCTCCCGACTGTAGCTGATAAACGCCTTATATGGAAACCCCATGACTCCCCCATCATTTAACCAAAGGTTTGGCTTGCAACGCCATCATAATCGTTTCATAACCTGTGGTCAACTCTGAGGGAACTTCCAGGGGTTTCCAACGCCCTTCCATCCTTTGAAGGGCTTGCCGGTTCAGCGTAAAATAATCGCCTAAATATTGTCCCTGCTGAAAATGTTGTCTGGCTTGCGATAATTTTCCATGGCGTTGATTGGCCAAGCCCAGAAGAAGATGGATCACCGCCATATCCCGATGGGCATCACGGGGGGCCTGTTTTTCCACCTCGGAAAAGTCGGTCTCAATATGGTTGGGATCCAATAACATTTTGCGAATCACCCGATGGCCCGGACCAAAATTGGCATCATCCGGGTTATACGCCCGCTCGATACTCTCCCGCTTGATCACCTCCGGCGTCCCCAACAACAACGCCGAATAAATCCCAAACTTTTCCAACCAACGGGGATTCATCACCGAAGGTTCCAA
Source organism: Magnetococcales bacterium (assembly GCA_015228925.1). GTDB lineage: Bacteria > Pseudomonadota > Magnetococcia > Magnetococcales > UBA8363 > UBA8363. The sequence goes on from JADGCQ010000008.1 coordinate 62,286, forward strand.
AAATTCCTCAATCGCCAACGAAGATGCCGTCCATTTGAATAGGGTCTCAAATTGTCCCGCCTCCCAAAAACTGATCTGAAACATCAAGTGCAACATCGTCTGGTCCGGCATCTCCCGCAAACCATCCAGCACAACCCGCATATGGTCGAATAACGCTTGACTATCCCCCCCATTTTCCCACTTGCTGTGAAACACATTGGCACTCGCGGTGACATGATTCAACCGCGATAATTTTTGAAATTCCTCTTTTCCCGATTGTTCCGCCAAGTGTGATTCCCACGCCGATTTTTCATTCACCTGCTCCAACGCCTCCGCCACCAACCCCATCCCCTGCAACGCCTGCGAATAATTGTCAATCAATACCGTATCCCACGGGCGCAACCGAACCGCCTCCTTCAACAACAACGCCCCCGTCTCTCCCAAGCCATTGTCCTTCATCACCTTCGCCCGCTGCACCATCTCATCCACGCTCAACGTCCCCAAGTCGGGATGAACCCCCGTGATGTCGGGCAATTTTACATCCTTCAAACCATCGATAAAAATCACCCCCTGAGGCGTCCCCAAGGCCAAGGTATCCTCACCCTCATCATAGGCCTGACTCAAGATCGGGGTCGTCAAAGGTAACGTGCGATAATTGGCATGGGAATCTTCCAAACCGTGAATCGTCAACGATCCCCCCGCATCCCCAGCCAGCAACAAAACCCCCGCCTCGGAATCCTTCCACGCCATCAACGTCGTCGCCGATGAAACCCCATTCTCAATGACTTTTTCCACCTTCCAGGTGTTGGTGTTCAACAGCGCAATCTGACCGCTCGCCAACGCCAAAGCGACCCGATTCCCCCCCGGAATCGAGGTCATGTCCAGGACAATCCCCCCCGGCAACGCCGTCTCGCTGATGATTTTGCGGGTGTTTAAATCAAACTGAATCACCTTCCCTTCCGCCGCTCCTTGCCAGCGAACATTAACGGCAATCAGAATGCGCCCCGGTGTCGGCAACACAATAAAATTATTAATCTCTCCGGTCACCAGCCACTGGGCATTGTCATGATTTTCCGCCAACAGAAAATAAGGGGTCAAACCGTTCTCCCCCAGCCGATAAATGCCGCTCCCCTTTTGGCCAAATCGCTGGGATACCACCACAAAATCGGGGGAAACAAAGCCAATGAAATGGATGGAATCCCCCAAGGATTGCGCCGTCAATACTTGGTTTTTCTCCGGGTGTCCCGGGACAACCCGTTTCACCTGCCCATCCGCCGTCCCCACCAAAAACTGACCATCCGGCAGCACCGCCGCTACCGTCGCCCCCTCCGAACCCGCAACCATTTCCGGCAAACTCGCCTCATCGGCAAACCGTTGCAAGATCCCATACCCCTTGGCCAAACATTGATGGTCCGCCAATAAGGAAGGGCCAACCATGGCAAAGGTTTGAATCATCCGCGCCTGATTCACCGTGATGCGCTCGGTCGGACCCTGCAACGCCCCACACACCATGGCATACCATGCGTCCCCCTCCTTCCCCTTCCACAACTGCCGCACCGGCAATACCGTGGGGATAAAATGCCGATCTTCCACCGGCAAGATCTCATACACCGCCCCCTGGACAATCAAACCAAACAGATGCCCCTCATCCGAATAAGCCACCTGACTGAACCGCTCCGGGGCTTCATAAACCATGGTTTCCCGCCCACTGGCCAGTTCCCACTCCACCAAACCCGGTTTACGGTTGGTATCGGGCGGCCAAACCACTGCCACCGCCAAACGGTTGTCATCGGGAGAAAAAGCCAGGTCAAAAAGCCCCCCTTCCAATTTTTTATCCCATAAATACCGCCCATCCGCGACCCCCACCATCCCCACATGACCATCATGGGTGTACCAAGCGACCCAATCCCCCCCATGGGACATCCTGAACTCCGCCGGACGATCATGAATCGGTTGTTGCCAAACCATCCGATCCCCCGGCAAATCCCACCGGGTCACCATCCCTGGCCCATAGGCCCAAAAAATAGAATTTCCATCATTTGTTATCGCAACTGAGGCCGACCCCTGTTTTCCGGCTGGGGTTTTATTCCCCCGCCACACCACCGTCAACGCCCCACCCTGGGCCACATCGTACACCATGATCGAACCATCCTCACACCCCAGCACCAGCCGGTCCCGATCCCGCGCCTTGGCCATCCAAGAACAAGATTGCCCATGATCCGCCAACACGGTAAACCGCATTTCACCCAACGCAAAGCGGAGCAAACGACCCCGTTTCTGTCCAAGAATGAATACCGTTTCGCCATCGGTCGCCATCGCCGAAGTCAAGCTCAACCCCGCATCATGATCGGCTTGGCGAATGGACCCATTCCCCTCATAAACCACCACCTTGTCTTCCGCCACCACCACCAGACGACCATCACCCAAGACGTGCAACCCTTTGCCGATCAAGGGCCGTTTCAGGTTATAAACCTGCTCGGACGGCAAGTGTCCCAGGGTGTCCCACAACCCCGTCCGCGTCAGCCAGTCGGGGTGAATGCCATAGGCATCAAACCCTTTTTTCACCCCGTTGCGAATGCGTCCTTGGGAAACCTCCAGATGCGCCGTTTGCGTCCATGACTCTGCTAGGTTTTTGTGTGCCTGTTCCAAATTATGGACCGCCTGCCCCTTTTGATACCACGCAAAGAGACCCAAACCCGTCATGATCACCGCAATCATGACCGACAGCGTGATAGCCGCCTGCATGATTTGGCGGCTACGGCGTTGCTGAAATAGAATCAATCGCTCCGGGGCCACCCGCAACAAGCTACTCGCCACCCGTGCCAGTTCCGTCCCCCACGCTGTCCCTTGGTTCCAACGAAAGTCGGCCCAGGCCGGTTCATCCTCCAATTGATTGATCGTCTCCCCCTGGAAATCGATCCGATAACGCAACGCCCGTGGCAGACATTGATCGGGTGCGGGGATCGTTTCCAATGTCTCCCCGCTGCCCGAAGTGAGCAGAGGTGTCCCTTTGAAAAGACAAAAAATAATGTTTTCCGCCCCACGATGCTGTTTAAAATAACGGATTTCCTGATCGACCCACTCCGACCGGGCAGCATGGGGGGTGCAGATGACAATCAAAAATTCCGATTGGCGCAGACTTTCTTTAATTTTTTCTGACAAACTTGGGATGGTGCCGATGGCCGCTTCGTCAATAAACAGCCTGTCATCGGTAATCTGCTCCTTGAACAAAGTCGCCAACTGTATGTCATCCTTGGGCATTTTCATACGCGAAAGAAAATAACGAAACCATTGGGCACGCCGTTTATCTTTACGACTGTAGGAAATGAACGCTTTATAGGGAAAAGCGGATAGAGCCATGACGACCAATCCTTAGGGCAATGCGGCAGATGTTGCAGATGGATGTGTTGCGTTAACGCGGTGCAGGATAAACGAAACAGGGGATGGTTACAACATGCAGTGGGTTTTTGCCGATGGAAAACCGCGCGGTTCTAGCGTACTACCGAAAGTTCAATATTATCGAAAGCGACCTCACCATTGCGGTTGATCAGGGCCAAACCATCAAAGCCGTCGCCGATAGAAACATCGCGTCCTTGCAGCAAGGGGTGCCCATCCAGGCTGACGGTCATGTTACCATTATCGGTCCGTTTCCATAGAAGTTCATGGTTGAATCCATCACCCAGACCATTCCCCGGTAGAACCGCAATCGACTGCCGTTGATGGTGGTCGTTGGTGCGGATCAATTCTGCCGTTTTGTTACGGTTGGGATCGGCATTGAGGAGCAGTTGGTACCCCGAACCAACATCCTCGCCCATGAACAGACCCAATCCCGCCTCTCCCTGGGTCGAATCCAAGCGGATCGTAAAACGGACCTGAAAGGCGTTATCGACCGCCACCGGAACATGGATGATGGCTGTCCCCTTTTCCACCCCCCTCCCCTTGGCCGATCCTCCCCCTGGGGTCGTCTGCCGATTCAGCATCCCCACGATCCCCATCATTATTTTTACATCAGAATCATTTTTCTCCTCCGGCTCCATCCCCCCCGCCTCCATGGGGAGCATCGTGTCACCCACCCCCTGGGAGGAAAACAGGGCACCGGAGGCGTCCACATGGAAATTTCCCGACGATACCGTCCAGGTGGGATTCCGGTCAAATTCACCGTCGTTGAAAGTTTCCATCAATATGGGTTTTCCCAACGTTCCACCCGCTCGTTCTACGATGGTTTCCAGTGTATGCAAAAATGCCGGCTTGGCCGCTTTGGTTGCCCGTCCCTCTTCGATCGCTTGGCGCAGTTCTTCCAGGAGACGATCCATCCCGGCCCCTGCCGACACCGATGGGGATAACAACAGGACGCCAAAAAACATGAGATCGATTAACCTGAATTCTCGCAATGATCTGTTTCCTTACTGAATAAAATTATTAAAATAAAAAAGGGGTCTGGGGGATTGCCCCCAGGGTTTTGACTTTGC
>JADGCQ010000090.1 GCA_015228925.1 Magnetococcales bacterium
GGGGAAAGAATTCCCCAGACCCCTTCTTTCTTTTCAATAGTTTTTTAGGGGGGGTCTGAACGGTTACCGCCCGCCCCTTTGCCGCTTCTAATAAGGAGACTCAAACCCAGCACCTACCCAATAGTCAGAAGTTTCCTCTTTTATCACAACGAAGGCAGAGATTACGGAGGATTAGTACAATTTTCACTACTGTCTCGCATCCAGTTTCGCCCAGTCGCGCCGTTGCCAGGAGCCCCAGAAGATCCACAACTCGCCGCCGTCCATTGACCACTGGCTCTCCATGTACGCACTTTCAAAATGGAATTCATATAATAAGGCGAACGACCGTAAACCGCAGTGGTCCCATTGCGCATCTGGGTACCTGCGGTTTTTCCCGCTTCGGGGCCAACATCGTTCAGATCGACCAAAAATGCCTTGTTCTTCCACCCATGGGGTACCGCAATATGGCACCAGTTACAACGCATTTTACCAATTTTGTCAGCATGATATCCATGCAGATTATTATCCTTTTCACAGCAGAACCCGCTCTTGCTGCCCCCTCTCACTGCATAGTCATTGTAGTCGTGACATTTAAAACATAATGCCCCCTGACTACCAGATCCCGTCGCCGTGTCCCAGGCACCCTTGAGAATAAAATTACTGGATGAGCCGTGCGGTCCCCAGGGGCTTCCAGTGTTGGGTGTAGATACCCCATTGGCTGTGGTCGAACCGTGGCAATCGGTACAATAGATGGTCTGATTTCCGATAAATGTGCCGCCACTGCCATTCCACGGAGAGAGCCATAGGTCACTGGCAGCGTTTCCCCGTTCGGACAAAGTGCGCAATGTGGGCGTCATCACCGGGTGCCAGGAACGATGGTTGACCGCACTGGGTTCAACACCACTCGTATTCTTTTCCCCCTGATCACTCGCCGGGGCCTGGAATTCCATGGCCTGATTGGTATACCGATCTCCCACACTGAAATTGTTCGTGGAAAGTCCTTTGGTTCCGGTAATGGCTGGGCGACCGACGTCATTGAAGGCACTGCCATCGTCATAGGCATAATCCGAGTGGCATTTGAGACAAACTTGGTATTCCTTGGTGACCACGCCGTCCAATGAACAATCGGTCGGTAAAGTGGGATCACCGCACAACAGTCTGAAGGAGGTCGGTCTATCACCAAAACTGGCCCCGACATAAACGGGTTCCACGCCGGTGATACCGCGAAGAACCCCGGAAGCCGCATTGCTGTGCTGAACCGTGGCATCATGGGTGTGTGTTTTTTGCGCCGATGACCCACCACCAGTATATAAGCTGTTTTTCAACACCCGGTGTGGATTGTGACAATCGGTGCATTCAACGTGGCGGTTGTTAAGATTGCCTTTACCCAAAAGCAGGGGATCTTCAACAAAATTGGCCCCGGCATGTTGCGGTGCCCCCGACCAAGTAGACAATAAATTGCTGGAAAGATTGGCACCGATGCTGTGAACTTCGCTGCCCGCCAGTTGATCGGCAGAGGTCATGGGCATGTGCTTGTTGCCCACGGTGGTAAAGTCGGTCTTGATATCGGGAACCGTGTTGCCGGTGCTGTTGAGAATGCTGACAGAACTGGAACTATGGCACTGATAACACGTCTCTTCCACGGCAGGGTTCCCGCTACCTTTGGGCGTCGAGGCACTGTCGTTGCCTTCGCGTAACAAACGGCGGGCACCCGGAGCGGTATGGGCATCATGACAGTTCAGACACCCTGCTTCCCATACGGCAGCATTGGTTGGAAACTCGCGCTGCGCTCCAGGACTGCCAACCCCGGATTTATAGGTTTCTCCAGCATCGGTCGCGTTGGCGTGGGCCGATGTCGCCCAGACGTTGACCCCTTTGTTATGGCAGGACAGACAAATAATATCATAGGGGTCATTAAATGTAGAACCGCTGGGATTTGCCTTTTGAAAACGGTTCAGACGCAAAAATTTAATACTGACCGTTTCGTTGGGATCACGAATATGGGGATCGTGACAGGAGGCACATTGCACCTTCTGCTCGTCCAGGGGAACGATCGGCTTGGGTGAAACCCCCACCTGCCGCAAACCCATGATATATTTGCCGTTGGAATCAAATGGGGGGGAACGCAATTCGCCATCGGCGGTTGCCAAGGCGGCATTGAACGTAAAAGAAATGGGATGGTCGTTGCTCAGGTCCACCCCAAGATTACGGGTAAAACCGGTATCGGCTCCGGCACCCACCGGCATGGTGTTTCCCGCCCCCATACCCGTCATGGTGATATTGACAGACTGATTGCCGCCAAGGACACTGACCGCGCTGATGGCCATGGTCCCATCATGACAGGAAAGACATAACTTGGAGGTTCCACCCGGTCCTTGGCGCAACTCGCTGATGTCCGCATCGATGGAAGTGGATTCGTAAGTTTTGGTGTAGGTGGCACCAGAGATTTGCCGATTCCACAACGGGGCATTGACTCCAGCACTCTGCAAAGAACCATGCGGCGTATGACAAAAAACACACACTTGGTCCTCCGATGTTGCCTTGGCGGTACGGGTGGGGCCTCCAGGGTAGTCAATCGATGATAAATTGTGGAAAGTGCCTCGGACATCAGAAATACGCGCCGCCATGGATTCGTCCGCGCCAAAAGCAGCCAGGAACCAGACACTCGCAAATACCCAAACAGCACCCCTGCACCAACCAACCTTTCTGCGGGTGACTAACCATTTTTCCCAGAGGACAATGCCAAGATGCCGCATCAGCCATCTCCCCCCAGAAACTGGAACACAACCACCCGTCCGTTAAACATGTCAGCGACAAACACACGCCCCGCCGCATCGGTCCAGACACCACTGGGAAGGAAAAACTGACCTTTTCCAGAACCGGTGCCGCCTATGGGCAAAAGAAACTGGCCGTTGCGGTCAAAAACAAGCAGATGGTCGTGAAACGACTCCACAATATAAAGATGACCCTCCCCATCCACCGCCACACCCTTGGGCCGCGTCAAATTGCCTACGAAATTACCACGCTGGCCCACGGTGGATACAAGATTTCCGTCGGGGTCCAAAACCAGCACCTGGGCATTGAGTGTATCCGATACATAAAGGCGGTTTTTCGCAAAAGCCAGATGGGTCGGGGAATTGAGAAGTTGATCCTCTTCCGTTTTGCCTGCGATAACGTGGACCAGCGTACCGGTGGCATCAAACATTTTAATATCATCGTCCCAGGCATCAGAAACATAGAGAATCTCCTTTGCTGGATCATATGCCAACCCCACGGGACGTTTCAGTTGGCCCCGTCCGATTTCCGCCAATGGCACCCCATGGCTATCAAGACGGGCCACAACAGCCAAAGCGGAATCGGCGACGAAAATATCACCGTTGGCACCAGCCGCAATACCCGCCGGTGCCGAAAAATGGCTGTTCGCCGTCGCTTTGCGCCATATGGCAATCTCTCCTTTAAACGGATCAAAAACAAAGACGGCCTTCTGGCCCATGTCGGTTACATAAATAAGCCCTTTACGGTCCACAGTCCCGCTGACCGGTCGCGCCAAATTATGATTTAAACTCCTTGGAAGTCCAGAATCAGGGTCCAGTCCGACCAGCCATCGCAGTGCCCCCTTGGCAGAACGAAAACTATCATCTCCAGCAAGCCTGAAATTATTCGCGCCCAACACTTCCCCAATGAGTTCATACCGCGGAGTCTGGGGCAACGACGGCCACACCAACCTTTGGCTTGCTGCCATCCGTTCGGTTCCCAACGTCATCTCATGCTTGGTTACCACACAGGCAAACAAAATAATCGGTATCAAAAGCAGCAAGGAGGCGAGTGCAACCTTACGCATTCGGGTCATCAGTAGTCTCCGGGTCCACCCGCCTTGTCACCACCCCGTATTCCTGTCTTTAAACCGGGCAGTCCTGAATGACAACGATGACAGTGTTCAAGTCCCCACGCCGTCTCTTCGTTGTGACACATGCCACAGAATTTGCCGTCAAGGATGGCGGCCATGGTGATGTCATTAGCCCCAACTTTCATCTCAAAGCCAAGCTCATGGTGACACACCTTGCACCGAAAACGGATCCGGTGAAACCAATGGGGGTAAATCACCGGCCTTACCCCCTCCGCTTCAGCGTGGCGGTTGAGTACAACATCGGCATACTCCGCCATCCCTGAAGAGGCGGGCAACAAAAACGTTACCGCAACCAGAAACAGAACCGATGGGGAGATACGCCGATTAGTGTTTTGCAACGGGTTGAACACCAAATTTACCTCGAAAGGTATCGGGTTTGACACTATGGCAGCGTGCGCACTCCGTCAGCGGAAAAGCTACGGCACCATGACACTTCCCACAAAATTTGCCTTCCAGGATGGCCCCCATCTTGATGCCGGAGGTTCCATATTTTTCCTTAAACGGTTCCGGGTGACAATTGGCGCAATCAAGCCACTCCGTGTGCGCCCGATGGGGAAACAGAACAAAGGCATTGTCACCCGTGTTGCCAAGAATAAGATCCATATCCAGGATCTTGATCTTGGTCTCAGGGACAATGTTGGTTCGGGGATTGATTGCCCCATCCCGCAACGCTTTCACCCAACGGACCTTGTTACCGACCGTATCCGTAGGAAAACCCACAAAGGCCTCATCGGGCCTTTGCAACTCACCAAAGGATGGTCCCTGAGGGTCGTGCAGACCGTCATTGGCAAAAACATCCTCTTTGGCATCAACAACACCATCCACCAGGAAACAAAAGGAACCTGCCAGCCACAACAGTGCAAAAAGCAGGGGCTTGATCCCAAAACGTTTTGGCCTTTTCGACCAGGGTGCTGGGTTCTTCATCATCCGGGAATGTAGATTCCAGAACCGCGAATCGCCTTGATATACGCCATAGTGGAAGCCTCCAATGTTTTAATGGCCTCCGCAAACTTACCCGCTGCCCCCTGCTGATTCGCTTGGCGTCGGAGTTCGGCAGCCTGGGTGATAAATTTTGTGATCATCGGATCGGGCTTGCCGCCATCCTTGTTGAGCAACATCCCAATCAGCATCTGGTGGGTATCATTACGGTCCACTTCATAATGATATTCTTCCTCTTTGGTGGCAAAATTGAGTGACCGCACCAGGGTATCGCCACGCCGCAGTTGCTCGATACCAACCTTGGCTGTGACATACGCCTTGTCAAGAATGACGCGCCCCTTATCGACCTCACCCTTGCTGGACAGATTACGCGCCTCCTGCGTCATCTGGTGGACCTGCTCGCTGGTTTTAGCCGATTCCGCCCCCGCCTTCTTCTCTTTGCGAATACGATCCAAGGCATCCATCAACGCTTCTACACTCTTCATGCGCCGATCAAAATCCTGGACACTTTTTGACGCATTTGTCGCACCACCATCCGCTTTGCGCACCGCCTCAAACAGAAGTGCCGTCCCCTCACCCATGCGGTCCGAGGCCCCCTTCAGATCGCCATTGTTCAAAAGCCCACGCGCTTGGTCTCTCTTGGCACGCGCCTGCTCAAGCAGACTGATCGCAGCCGCAACGCCGCTGGCGGCAACCTTTTTCGCACCAGAGGATTTTTCAACCAGGGTATCCACGGTGGACAGACGCCGCCGCACCTGCTCTTCGTCAGCTCCCCAACGGGAATTCAAGTTCGGGGATCCAGGCGAACCCGATGTCTGAGAGTGGGCGGCCCCCCCAGAATCAACGGCCTTATCTGCCCCCCCCTGGGCAGTCGCACCATACGAAACCAAGAGAAGCGCCACCACGCTGGAACCAAGCAAGCGCAACGAATCTTTCATTTGGAAACCTCCTCATTGAGCGGTAGGCCATACATCAAAAACACAGGACCAGCCATCAATCCCCCCTGCATCGTTAGAGTTTACCCAAGTCAACCACCAAAACATCACTTAGGCTTTGCAGCGGTAGCCTTTGGCTTGGAATGACACAGGCGGCATTCACTGACTGGAAAGGCAACCTTACCGTGACACACACCGCATTTCTGCCCCATAAGAATCTGTGCCATCGATATGGTATTCTTCCCCTTCTCGGGAATAAAAATATCAGGATGGCAGTTCGAGCAATCCAGCCATGCCGTGTGTCGGTCATGGGGGTAAACAACGTCCGGCATGGACCCCTTGACTTCCCGAACGATATCCAGGTCCAAAATCAATGCTTCCGCATTGGGATCAAGCCGATCATAACGGGGACTCACCGCATTCGTCTTGAGCGATTGTACCCAGTTAATGTAGTTACCCGCATTGCTGGTAGCCAAACTTGAGAAGGCTTCCTTGGGAGGCTGCAATTGTGGGGTGCCGGGATTGTCGGGATCGTGGATACCGTCAGCAGCCTGCGCGGGATTCCGTTCTGATTTTGGTTTCATCAGACGGTTGAAAGTGTTGGCACCTTTAGCCTTGGTCGCAGCCTGTTCTGGAGTTGCCACAGGAGGAGGCTGGGAAGCCTCCGTTGCCTTAGCATCAGCTCCCACTCCTGCGGCAGCCGCCTGGGTTTGGGATGGGGTTACACACAACGTCACCGCCAGAAGAGTCACGGCGAACAAAAAGGGAATCGTCACGGTCCTCATGATTAGGGTTCCTTTCACTTGGCCGGTTGCGAAGGCTTGAGCAGTTTTTGTACGGTACTGCCATGAACTTGCGTTTTGGTTCCGGGTTTACCGGAATGGCAAAAATCACAGTTGTCCACTGACCAAGCGATTTCACCGTTATGGCAAGCACCACAAAATTCGCCATTGATAATCTTCAACATATTGATTTCATTACCACCCGCTTGGAATTTGAACCCCAAGTCGGCATGGCAAACTTTACACCGAAAACGGATACGATGGAACCAATGGGGGAAAATGGCCGGTCGCATCCCCGCAGCATCCGAATAATTGTTGATGACAATATCGGCATACTCGGCCCTGGCCGGTGAGCTACCCATGATGGCGACAGCCACCAGTGCCGGAATGGCAAGGCAAACAACCAGCCTGAAAATGGTTGCTCCCATTCCAGGCCTCACCCAGCCCACATTCTTATTGCGCTTCATGATTAAAACCTCCGATGGTATTCACGCGTTGCCTCCAAGGTAACTAGTCCGAGAGTGCTTGTAATCCCTTTGTCATCGGCCAAGACACTGAGTTCACCGCCTAAGCGCACCGTCAACTTCCCGATGTGGTAATACAACAGATTTTGAATGCTCCACTCGTGGTAAACAGGCTCTATCGACCCCATGGAGACGATACTGGATGTCACGGTTGTCGATAGCTCATTGCGCAGATCTTCAACCCCAAAAAGCCCTAGATGAGACACCAAAGCATTGGCACCGACAGCCTGGGAGATCGTCGCATCCCCTTCTTCGGCATTCATGCGCGACCAATTCAACGTAATATGACCCTGCCACTGCCCATTATCGTCCTTCATCCCACTACGAGAAAACTGAAGATTAGCCATTTGACTATCCCTGGTTTCCGGGCTAAGGGCGCGTGTGTCCGCGATTCGGAGATCAACGTATGTCGGTTTGGTATCCGAACCACTTTCATAACCCACACCAACTCCGTGAGTCAAATCTGCCCCCAACAAGGATTCCGGCAATTGTTCATTCAGCCCAACAGACTCGTCCAGTGACAGCCGATAGGCCCCCCCCTTTTCTTCTTTACCATTTTCAAACCTACGACGCAAACCATGTCCTAACCGTTCCACAATATTCTGCGTTGGTTTTTTCATATCGGCCACGCTGTTGGCCAAGCTGGTATTGGAATACCAACGATGTTCAAACGATGACCATTGCGCCGATGAGGAATCGTACTGGTGCGATAACGACTGGGTTGTACTACCCATAGAACTCTTCGCGTCTGGCTGGTCATTTTGTTGCTCGACGATATCATAGTCCCCAGTCAGAAACCCGGTCATGCTGTTGTGTTCATCGAATTGATACATTCCCCCCAGCCGAGTATTGGCCGCACGCCTTTGGCGTTCCATATCAAAACCTTCTCCATTCGTGAGGAGCTGGTATTCTTCTGCCGCTTGGCTCACGCGAATGGCCCCTGAAAGGGAAACAGGGCTTTCCAAGGCACGCCAAAATACGTCCGTACCCACCTGCCGCTGATCATCCGATGACCGCTCCCGAAACTCCCCTTGCGAGCCATTTCCTAAACTCTTTGTTAAATAATTATTATTAAACAATCCCATGGTAACAAGGTTGTTAACGCTGAAATTTTCTTTTGGATTATAGCCATGCGTAATGAAAATCCCATGATCACGGCTGTTTGTGGCATTAAAAACCGATTGACGCACATTATTGGTACTACGAACCGTCATACCCAGCGTGTTCTGGGAAAACCGTTTATCGAGACGAAGGCTGACCGTATTACTCACATTCGTCCCCCGATCCCCAGACACGTCTGGAAACAAAAGCGTTTGTAATCGTGGGCGGGAGCGCTCACCCATGTTATCGTTGCGATGTTCACCCTGAAAATTGGCACTGAAATCGTTTTCCACATTCTTGTAATCCTGCTTCAACCCAAACTTCTGTGACACCCGGGCCGATCCACGACCGGCACTGCCCCCCTCTGAATTTGAACTATCAAAACGGTTAAAAAAAAGACTCCCCGGAAAACGGCTTTGGGGGAAAAATCCCAACTCAACATTGCTCTGTAAATCAAACGCACTGACCTCGGTAAGACCATTGTCATGGACAGAGCCATGGGAAAGCGATTTGCTCATCGTCAGTCCGGCATTAAAATCAGATCGCCACCGGGAAATATAGGGTTCAATAAAGTAACCAATGCCACTGCGACTGACCTGAGTTCGATTGAACAGCACATGGCTGCCGCTCATGGGGGCTTTGTCGTCATAGAGAATCTGACTGCGCACGCCAATGCCACCAAACACATTCCATGGACTCATCTGGAGGTGGGGGTTGACGACCTCAAACACGTCCGAAAATTCTGACATTTCCACCCCGTACCCACGTTCACAAGGAAAACAACAACCGACAAGAACCAACAGCAATCTCCAAGGACCAATCCCACGTCGCTGGCCAAAGAAACGGTATCCTATCGCTGGTTCCAAGGCCAAAGACACAGGCATCCACCACCACCTTTAGAATCCTACCAGTTTGAAGTGAGGGAACAAAACGGCAATCACTACCCGGATAACAACGCACCAGCATCCATCCGAGAGAACGACCCCAACGACACGCCCCAGGATCTTTTGATTGTGCCTTACCCTAACCCCTCCTGAAAAGTAGGATTGGCGGTCCTGGTGTTTTTTTTCCCTTAAAACACCCAAAGACAACAACCTACTCATTTTTTCCTTTGCAATAACAACAAATTAATCCTATGAGAGCCGACTCGAAAAAAAACAGCAACGGGGTTATTATTTCGGTAGCGGTTTGTAGTATGCCTCATTGATGTGTATGGCGGTACTCTTGCGCAGCTTCGCCTTTAACTTGGTGAGCGCATCTTCCGATGTCTGTCTATGCAAAAGTCCCGTTGCCCGTTCCCTGGCATCCTCAAATGACACTTTCCTGGGCGGAGAACGCTTGTCCAGACGGAAAATGGCGTAACCCTCCAGTATCATGATGGGATCGGTCATCTCCCCAGGCTTGATTTTGGCAATAGCCTCTTCCGCTTCTGAAGCGATTGTCCCCTTATGAAGGGTATCCATCTTACCACCTTTCTCAGCCGAAATATCCCCAGAGTGGATTCGGGCTAATTCGGCAAAATCAGCCCCACCCTTAAGCTTTGCCATGATGGCATGGGCCTCCTGAGACGCCTGCTCCCAGGCTTCAGAACCGGCGGAGGGGTCTACCTTCAGGAGAATCAACGACACTTCAATTTCTTCCGGTTTGGTGAACTTGTCGGGATTGGCATTGTAGAATGCCTTTACATCGGCCAATGATGGTGGCGGAACTTTGCGGACCTGCACCTGTAGCTGTTCAACGAGGCTGCGATCTTCAAGCTCACCGATCAGAGGACCCAACATGGTTTCACGGTTCGCCTTGTAGCGCTCCGAATCGCCGTATCGTTTGTCATATTCGGCAATCGCCTTTTGGATCGATTCCTGGTTCGGCTTCAACCCTTGCCTCTTGGCCTCCAGTACCAAAAGTACCCGATCAACCAAAGACTCACCAACCTCACGCTGGAACTTGGCGACTTCCTCTTCCGGCGGCGCACCGTGATAAAATCTTTGTCGAACCCCCATACTTACCGCCTGGTTAAAGGCCTCGGCAGAAATTGTAACCGAATCGATAATCGCAAAAGGGGTAGCCTTGGTCGAAGGTTCCGCTACAGCCGACGACCCCGCAGTGACCGGTTGTTCCTCAACCGCTCCAACCGGACAACTCACTCCCACCATCCCAAGGAAAAGGGAAACCACCAAAATATTTCTCATAATTTCTTTCCCTAGGAAACCTCTAAGCATGTTTAACAGTCCATGTGTGATATGGCAAAGCCTCTGAGGTGCTGCACGACGTGCAGCACCTCAGAAAGAGAATTCAAAACTATTTATCGTGGCATGCTAAACAAACGGCACTTCCGGTGTTGCTGATACGCAGGAACGCAACCGAACTTGCCCCAGCAGTGCTGGCGTTGTGGGGATCATGACAACTTGCGCACTCAACAAACGGCTGAACCACGCCACTGAGGGTACGGGTGTATAATACCATATCTGTCTTGTCACGGACGTTTGCCGTTCCCACCGAAGTATCGATCCACCATGCCGGATTGGCGTTGATGGTACTCTTGACACCGGCCTTAAAGCTACCGTCCTTCAAAGTGGTTGAAGCCGAAGCACCGTCACCGTCGGCAGATTTCCAACCACCACCACCGTATTGGATACTGATGGGGTGATCATTGGAGAGGTCAGTGCCCAAATTGGGCAATGGTGTCCCGGTCATCGAAACACCACCGGCGAAATTTGCACCCGCAGCATTATACCCATTGGAACCGGGGGCATTAATCATCACGTCCATGGCTTGGCTTCCGTCATGGCACGATAGACACGCCAAGGAGACTGAACCGACTGGAGCTTCACTACCATCCAAAGTTGTGGTATTCAGGGAGGAATATCTGGTGTAGGAAGCCGTAGACAAACTCTTGTTCCAAAGCGGCACCGGTGCGCCAGTATTGGATCCGTGCGGGGTGTGACAGAAGACGCACACCTCTGTAGTCGTCGCCGTAGCACCCAACTGCGACGTACCACCGCTCCCCAGATCGTGCTTGGAGCCTTTGATTCCAGCCTGGACAGATCCAACGGATACCAGTTGAGTCGCCGCGACCACCAAACCAGCGGCCAAAGAAAGTGCAAACCCTTTGCGCGTTACACTCGGCATCTTCATAAAAAAATCCCCTGTTTCAAATGACCTGATTTGTGGTTGTCATGCACTTCTTTCCACCTGAAGGTCTATACCGCAGATTTGATGCCAAACTAGATTATTAATATATATTATTTATATTTCAATGAGTTGATTGCTTCACAGAACAAGGAATCACCGTCTGGTCCCTTTCCAGGATTCAATAATGTCGCAGATACCGGGAGACTTATTCCAAAATATTGGAATAATGGGTCTTCATTTTTCCTAGCTTTAAGAAAAATTAGTTGTCTGAATCATTTACATGAACAATCTTAAGCTAAAACCCTAAATCCAGTCATTTGAATCAAGGCTTGAAATCCCAAAAACGATCAAAACAACCGTACCCAAATTGCGTTCCCATAGAGTTTTCTCCTTCCATGGATCACAGTCTTCCTGAATAAAGAAGCGGGAAAATGGATCTTGATCCTCGTTTCGGTCAAACTACCGCGAATATCAAAAGCGACGGATGAGAGTTTTTTTGTTTATAATCAAAACTATGTGTAGAAAATTTATCAGACCACTTCTGTCTTTTTAATGGTTTTTCGGCCCTTGAGCATGGTTTCATTGGCCGAAGCGAGCGTTAGGCTTGGCGCAGCCAGGAAGATATGGCGTCAAACTTGCGGCAATTCCACGTTAGCTTGGAAGGAGCAAGGCCCGCAAAAGTGAACCGTTTATAGAAAAATCATGGGTTATTCCAGGCTTAGGTGATGGGTCCACACAGAAAACAGCATGGGCGGGTGGAGGTCTCAACGAGACGCACCCAGATTGATGACTTTATCTTTTTCGGAGAGCCAGATGGCTGAACTATGGGACATACTGTGGAGTTCGTTCTTGGTCTTATTTCTTATTGTCGTATTGATCCAAATCGGGCGGATCAGTCGATTGATCCTCATCACCATCTGGAACGAAAGCCTGATCTCATCGACTCTGATTGCCATGTTATCCGGGTTGGTCAGTATGGGTACCGACCTGATCGTGGCAGTTTTCTCCATAGGCCTGTTCAAGCTCCCCTTCCAACCCGGCAGCTTTCCCGATGATCCCCGACGCTACCAGTTGACCACCGCTGACCGCACAATCCTTAGGTTCCTGGTGTTCGTCCTCCTATTGGCACCCGTGCTGGTTCTGTATGACCCCATTGTCCAGGAAAAGCGGATGATGAAAGCCTCACGGCAACCAGCAACAGAACACTCTGCCACCGCCATTGAAAGCCCGCCGCTACAGAACCTTCCCAAGGAAGTTGTTCCCGTAGCCGCGAAAGTCTCTCCCGAACCGACCACAGCCCCGGTCATGGTCCAGGAACCCGCACCCGTACTCCCCCTAAGTACAGAAAACCCACAGGCACCCATAACGCCGCCAGAGTTGGCCGTCGAAACAACCCTGGAGTCCACCCCTCAAAGTGAGACCGTACCCCCAACCCCTTTGGACCCAAAACAGACGAACTCTGTTTCAGAGCAAGCTGACCCTCAGGCACAACACATCACTTTTCAAACACCCGATGGCATCAAGGAAGGGATCGTGGAATTACACAAATACGGCTCCTATCTTGTAACGGTGAACGGCGGCGGAAAGAAATGGATCCTGGAAAGGGATGTCGTGAAGCGTTAAACGGTCAATGGCCTCGACGGCGAGCGGAGAAGCTCTCAAATTTCAGTAACCTTACGGAATCTTCTCCAGCACGACTTCGTTGACAAAATAGATGACTGGAAAAGTACGCTTCCACACCTTGCTGAAGAAATTTTCCATACGGGAGCCATCACCATACCGGATCGAATTTCCGACCGCCAACTCCAGGCGGGGGGCAGCAAGCCAGCGTTCCCCTTCCGTTGGGTGAGAAACACGGATGTAGGAATAATTATTGGCTTCAAATGTTTCCAACACATTTCCTTGATTTCCGGGAGGTTGTTGGGGGACTCCCAGCATACTGCCCGCCTGTTCTACACTGGGATGGTCTGGGGGTGGGGCAGCCTCGGCCATGGTCACCGCCAATAGGAACGGTATGGTCCATAAAATTCGCTTCCATAGGGGTGACAAGTACATGCTCATTACAACAATCTCCTATTAACAGTTATTTACATTAAGAAATACAACGTTGGCAGTTCTTTCCAGTGCGTTTTTCTTTCCTTTCTTTTTCTGTTATGCTGGTGTTACGTTCGGCGGCTTGGTAGAAATGGTCACGTTGAAAAATACTCCCGTAGGATAATCTACCTATGTGTTGACGGACAATCCAGAAAGATTTTTCCCCGGTTGGTAACCGGAGTCAAGCTGCTGACTGAGAAACCACATCGAACAGCATTGAAATCCATGGTAATGGAGATAAATATTTCGGAAAATAGGGCTCCCGACAGCCTACACAATGGGATTCTAAAGTTATGACACATTTCTTTTCAACCATAGGTGGCCGGATACTGCTGCTCGTCGGAATCGTCAATATGCTGAGTATGGCAGGCATGGTCGCCTTCTATGCGGATCGGCAGGAAAAAAGCATCCTCATCCAAAATGAGAAAAGTTTGAATAGAACTGCTGAAACAGCATCACAGGGATTGCAAGCACTCATGTTACGTGGTGATGCAGACATTGCCCAAACCTATGCCGACAACCTTAAAAAAGTCAGTATGATCGAAGATTTTCGCATTATGCGTATTGACGGCAATGAAGCGTTTCATGATAATCAAACGATTTTATCGGTGAATGAACGATTAGGGAAAGAAGAATTCCAAACCCGTGAAAAAGAAGAGATGATCAATGTTCTATCTCAGGGAAATCAATATTTAAATAAGGTCGTCATGGAACGGCGGCAGGTAGCCTACACCCACCAGGAGAATGGCGTTGATAAACTGACCTTCCTGCTGCCCGTCATTGCCGAACAAGCGTGTTATCGCTGTCACGACAAGCACAAACCGATACGCGGTGTGTTAAAGATAACCACCTCGTTATTGTCGGTTCGGGAGGCAATCCAGGCGAGTCGTTCCCAGGCACTTCTGAT
Source organism: Magnetococcales bacterium (assembly GCA_015228925.1). Taxonomy (GTDB): domain Bacteria; phylum Pseudomonadota; class Magnetococcia; order Magnetococcales; family UBA8363; genus UBA8363. The sequence goes on from JADGCQ010000090.1 coordinate 14,301, forward strand.
ATTGGTTGGCAGCATTCTCGGTAGCCTCCTGGTGGTGGGAATCTTGATCCAATGGTCCCTGGTACAACGCATTAAAATGGTCACGGTGGCCATGGAAAAAATATCCCATGGCGATTTTACGCAAAGAATTCCAGTCACAGGACTACGGGAACTGGTCCATATGGCTGAAAGTTTCAACGCAATGACCGTTGAGGTCGTTCGCGGCTATTCCCGTCTCACTGAGGAGCAGAATAAACTGACCATAGTGATCCGGTCAGCACAAGAGGCGATTATCGTTACCAATGCCGCAGGAGAAGTTGTCCTGATCAACCCCGCTGCCGAGCGCATTTTGGAAAAGACACAGGAAACATTGGTCAATGAAGGATTTCTTTCGGTTGTTGATGACCCCGATTATGTGCGGCATTTCATTGCGCATAATGGCATGGGCACCCCCGACACCTTGGTTTACAAAAACCGAGTGCTGAATTTTTTTGCAGCAACTATTTATAATAGCCAAAACCTTCCAATCGGCAGTGCCGCATTGATTCGGGACATCACCCAGGAAAAACGTTTGGAGGAAAGATTAAGGCTCCTCTCCTACACCGATAAATTAACCGGACTCTATAACCGTCGCCGCATGGAAGAATTATTGGAAAAGGAATACGACCGTGCCCGCCGTTACAGCTTGCCTCTATCGATACTTTTTTTCGACATAGACCATTTTAAAAAGTTTAATGATACTTATGGCCACGATATGGGGGACAAGGTATTGGAAATGGTTGGCCGGATCGCAAAGGAGCATTGTCGCAACGTTGACTACCCCTGCCGATATGGTGGAGAAGAATTTTGTATCATCCTGACCGACACAGAGGAACGAGGAGCCTTCTTGGCCGCCAACCGATTTCGGCAAACATTGGAATCCACCATCATTGAAGATGAAATCCATGTGACCTGTAGCATTGGGATCGCAACGTTTCCAGGGGCAATTTGCGTCGAATGGAAAGAATTTCTCAAGTTGGCCGATAATGCATTATATGAGGCAAAAGCACAGGGTAGAAACCGCGTGATCCAATGGCAGCCCGAAATAACTCCGAAAAAAGGCTAGGGCGTGTTGACATGCAATAAAATTATTAAAAGAAAAAAGGGGTCTGGGGGATTGCCCCCAGGGTTT
>JADGCQ010000091.1 GCA_015228925.1 Magnetococcales bacterium
CTGGGGGCAATCCCCCAGACCCCTTTTTTCTTTTAATAATTTTATTTAATGTCAATATGCCCTAAAACATCGATTCCCAATGAGCCAATGTCTGAAGAACTGTTGCAACCGGATACGGTGGATGATCCTCTGTTAGTCTGTTTGAGTATGGTCACCCAATTATTCAGCCGACCGGTAAGCCCGGTTGTCCTGAAATCGGGCTTACCTCTTCCCGATCAACGTTTAACCCCGCTTTTGTTTCTCCGGGCCGCAGAAAGGGTGGGGTTATCGGGTCGGTTTTTGAAGAAACCTTTGGGGAGTATTTCCCCGTTGATGCTTCCGTGTGTTTTGCTTCTTCAAAATAATCATGCCTGTGTCCTTGTTGGGTTGTCCGATCCTGATCGGGCCGAGGTTCTTTTTCCAGAGACGGGTATGGGGAGTGTTCTCCTGGAGATGAGCCGTCTGGAACAGGATTATCAGGGGGGTGCTTTGTTTGTTCGCCCTTCTTACCATGCCGGTTTTTCAGCACCGGAAGGGTCGAAAAGAATGCCGGGCAGGGGGTGGTTTTGGCGGGAAGTTGCCCGCTCCTGGCATGATATTTTTCAAGTGGTCGTCGCGTCGGTGGTCATCAATCTTCTGGTGCTTGCCGTCCCTTTTTTCGTCATGACCGTCTATGACCGGGTGGTTCCTAACCAAGCGGTTGAAACCCTTTGGGTATTGGTGATCGGGGTTTCCATGGCGGTTTTTTTTGATTTTGTACTCAAAGAATTGCGGGGACATTTCATCGACGCCATGGGTCGAAACCTGGATGTTCTGCTCTCCAGCCGTATCTTTGAGAAAATTTTATCGTTGGCTCCTGGCCATGGTGTGGCTTCGCCGGGGGCGTTGGCCAATCGGATTCGCTCGTTTGAGTTTCTCCGCGATTTTTTCTCGTCGGCGACTCTCGTTGCCTTTGTGGATCTGCCGTTTGCTCTGTTGTTTATCGTCTTGATGGCCTATCTGGGCAGTCTGAAGATTGCCATGATTCCCTTGCTTGCGTCGTTTATCATGCTTTTACTGGGACTTTTTTTTCAGGGACCGCTCCTCAGGGCCGTGCAATCCTACTATGACGATACCTCCGAGAAACAGGGGTTTTTGGTGGAATCCCTGGGGCAACTGGAAACCATCAAGTTTTTGAACATGGAAGGGTGGATGCTCAGGCGCTGGGAATTGTTGGTAGCGCGGATGTCTGAAACGGCTGGCCGGGAGCGGTTATGGTCCCAATTTATCCTTTCGGCGGCGGGAGCGGTGGCGCAATTATCCTATATCGGGGTTATTCTGACCGGCGTTTATTTGATCATGGAAGGTGAGTTGAGCATTGGTGGGATGATGGCGTGTTCCATCTTGAGCAGCCGTATCACCCAACCCTTGTTGCAGATCACGGGAATTTTAACCCGTTGGCATACGGCACGGACCGCTTTGAATTCTTTGAACCAACTGATGGCGTTGGTGGAGGAACGGTCGCCGGAGCGGAAATTGTTGCATAAACCTTCGTTGCAGGGACGCATTGAGTTTAAAGGGTGTTTTTTTCGTTATCCGGGACAGCCTGACCCCGTATTCTCCAGTTTATCTCTGGCAATCCAACCGGGGGAGACGGTGGGGATCACCGGCTCCACGGGGGCGGGCAAGACGACTTTGTTGAAACTAATCCTGGGGCATCATCCGGTGGCGGTGGGATCCATTCGTCTGGATGGGACCGATACGCAGCAGATGCATCCGGCTGAAATCCGCAGTCAACTGGGCTATATGGACCAGGATAACGCACTGTTTTCTGGGACCATTCGTGACAATTTGCTCATGGGATATCCCGAAGCGGGTGATGCGCGGATTTTGGAGGTGCTTTTGCAGGTGGAGGCACTGCATTTCGTGACCGCCAACCCCATGGGGTTGGATCGTCAGGTTGGGCATTTGGGGCAGGGGTTATCGCGTGGGGAACGGCAGAGCCTTTGTTTGGCCAGGGCATTGATGGATCCTAACAAAGGGATCATTTTGTTGGATGAACCGACGGCATCCATGAGCATCGTCGCTGAGGTCCAATGTATTCATAATCTTCTGGTGCAAAACCGAGGCAAGACGATCATGATCATTTCTCAGAGTCCCAGGGTGTTGCAACAATTGGATCGGCTGATCGTTTTGGAAAAGGGATCCGTGGTTGCGGATGGCCCTACCACGGAGGTGATGACCACCAAGAAGTCTGTCGCTGGGCAGCCCGTCAAGGAGTTGGCCCCATGAGTCGATGGTACCGGGATGATGTGGCGGTCATTCCCGCCTGGGATGCGGCTGAGCGGCGTATTCGCCATCCCATGGCATCGATTTTGTTGTGGAGTATCGTCTGTTTGATTGTTTCGTTTTTAATCTGGGCCCATTTTGCCCAATTGGACGAGGTGACCCATGCCGAGGGGCAGGTGGTGCCATCGCAAAAGACGCAGAAGGTACAAAATCTGGAAGGGGGGATTTTATCCGAGTTGTTGGTGGACGAAGGGGAGCATGTCAAGGAAGATCAAATTCTATTGCGTATCGACAGCACCATTCACGAGGCCAACTTAAAGAAAAACCGAGGGGAATTTTTGATGCTGCGGGCGGAAATCATCCGCATGAAAGCGGAGATTGCCAACAAGGTTCCCGTATTTCCCAAGGAGATTGCCGAGGAAAATCCGGCGTTGGTGGCCAATCAGCAGGCATTGTTTGAAACGCGCAAGATGGAATTGGAGCGGGAGATTTCCATTTTAAGGTTGCAGGCTTCGCAAAAGGGGCAGGAGTTGGGAGAACTTCAAACCCGCAGGGATGGTTTGAAGAATTCGGTGCGGTTGATTTCCAAGGAGCTGGCGTTGAAGAGGCCGCTTTTGTCGGACGGGGCGATATCAACGGCGGAAATCTTGCAGCTTGAGCGGTTGTTGTCTGAAAAGCAGAATGATCTGGCGATCACCGAGCAATCGATTCCTCGGGCCAGATCGGCCATTGTCGAGGCGGAGGATCGGATCAACAAGGCCAAGCTTACCTTTACGCGAGAGACCATGGGGGAAATTGATCAACTGCGGGCTAAGTTGGAAAATTTTCAAGAGGTGGCCGCTTCGGATGAGGATCGGATTCGCCGTACCGAGGTGACCTCGCCATTGGATGGCATCGTCAAACGGATTTTTCTCAACACCATCGGTGGGACCATCCATGCGGGGGAGACGATTTTGGAGATCACCCCCATTGAGGATACGCTGCTCATCGAGGCTTGGGTCGAGCCGAAGGACGTTGCTTTTTTGCGTCCTGGAATGCCGGGTGCGGTGACGATTACCGCCTATGACCGATCTATTTATGGTATATTGAATGCGACGTTGGTTTCATTGAGTGCCGACACGTTTGAGGATAAGGAAAAGGGTGGGGGACGGTTTCGGATTCAAATGCGCACGGCGGAAAAAGGTTTTGTGAAATATGGTGAAAAACTCCCCATCATCCCTGGAATGACGGCAACGGTGGAGTTGTTGACGGGGAAAAAAACGGTTTTGGATTATTTGCTCAAGCCGATTTGGCGGGCGCGGCAGCGGGCGTTGCGGGAACGGTGAAGTGATAAAAATAATTCGCAGACTTCGAGTGGTTGTCAATTCTTCCCTCAGCCAGAATACCATCACCGGCTTGAAAGTGGTCATGGCGATGGCATTGTTGGCAGTCCTTTTTTATGGTGATGTGATTGATTTGGTTACGTTGGGGCAATTGATCACCCATCCCCAGGTGGTAATGCATATTGTGGTGATTGTGCTGGTATCGCTGATTTTATCGGGATTGCGTTGGAACTTGTTGCTCTCCTGTCAGGGGATCCACGTATCGGGGATCAAATCGGTGCAGATCGTTTTCATCACCGTTTTTTTATCCAGTTTTCTCCCCGGTGGCTTTTTAACCTCCGATGCCTTGCGAACCGCCTATGTGATCCGGGAGGCCCCAGGTCAGAGGACGGCGGCTACGTGGTCGATTTTTTTTGATCGTGTTGTCGGTTTTTATTCGCTGTTTCTACTCTGTTTTATCTTCTCATGGTCTTATCGTGACGCCATCAGCCAGCATGTCTCTTTGCAATTGCTGGGGAGTATCGCTGCGGGGGTCAGTTTTGGTTTGCCGCTGGCGATCTTTGTATTTTTGCGTTGGAGTCACACCCCGTGGGGGGGATGGCTCTTCTCCAGGGTCCGTTCGACGCAATTGCGGTGGATTTTGGATCGGTTGGTCCATGCCTTTGATCTGTACAAGGAAACGCCCAAACGGATGGCTTTGGTCCTTTTTTTGGGGGTATTTAACCATGCGTTGACGATTGCGTGTATCCTGGTCATCGTGGTTGCGATCGGTTTTGGAACGCTCAATGGTAGCGATTATGTATTGGTTACTTTATGGTCTACGGCGGCCAATGCATTGCCCATTACCCCAGGGGGGGTTGGGGTGGGCGAGGGGAGTTTTGATCAAATTGCCCACATGTTGGAGGTGGTCCCTTCGACGGCGGGTTATGGGACGATTTTTCTTGTTTTTCGGATTGTCTCCTCCATGGCGTTGTTGCCGGGTTTGGTATTTTATTTAATCTATCGAACCGACCTTACAAACATTTTACGTGATTCAACACCATGAACGTCAGTATTGGGATGAACCTGCAAACGGGGGCTTGGGGTGGGGGTAATCAGTTTGGCAAGGCATTGACCCACTATCTGGAAGCCCAGGGTGCGCGGGTGAGCCATGATCTGGAAGCGGGGAATTTGGATATTATCCTCTTGGCCGAGCCGGATGCCCGGTTGCGGATATCGGCGTATGGCCATCGTCAAATTCTCCGTTATTTATTGCTGAAAAATCGCCATGCCGTTGTGATTCACCGCATCAATAACACCAGCGAAGCGCGTGATGACGCCGAAAAGAAATTTAACAAGTTTCGCATCCATGCCAACCGGATTGCCGATCATACCGTTTTTGTCAGCCATTGGGTCAAGGACCGTTATCTGGAATCGGGGTTTGGGACCATGCGTCCCTGGAGTGTCATTCACAATGGGAGCGACCACCACCTTTGGAAACCTGGGGAAGGGAAAGCACCCCGTAACCGATTGAAACTGGTGACTCATCATTGGAGCAACCATTGGAACAAAGGGTTTGACGTTTATCAACAACTGGATCGGTTATTGGCCGATCCCCATTGGTCATCCCGGATTGAATTTACCTATATCGGTCGGATCCCCAAAGATTTTCATTTTGAGCATACCCGCCTCATCGAACCGTTGTCGGGGGAGACCCTGGCGGAAGCGTTGCGTCAACACGATGCCTACATCACCGCTTCGCGCCATGAAGCGGGAGGCCATCATAATCTGGAAGCGGGATTGTGTGGATTACCCTTGCTCTATATGAACAGTGGTGCCATGCCTGAATATTGTAGCGGTTATGGGATTGAATATTCCCCAGAGACTTTGGAAGTTAAACTGGAAGAAATGTTGCAAACTTGGCCCCATTGGGCCGCCCGTGTGGTCAGTTTTCCCCATACCGCTGAGTTGATGTGCCAACGCTATCACGATTTGTTTCAACGGCTGCTATCCCAACGCGACGAGATTATGGGACAACGGCACTGGTTGCGGACGCTCCCGTGGATGGTCTCTACGTTGATGGGGAAGGGGACCGTTGCGTGATATAATGAACCCCATTTTTCATGCAATGTGTTAATCTCTGAACTATTTCTAACGCCCAGAGGGAGGAGAAAGGAACCGTGAGGTTTGCACACTACAGTAATTTTTAACCAAAGAGTGTCTCATTTTAATTGACACATTCCATTTGCTTTCTTGGAAAAAATAATCTGGAAAGAGGCAATCAATGGGCGTAGAATCCGGGACTGGATATGGTCTATTTTGTTGCTGATTTCGGCGGATTGCGCCATGAAATATTCACGCAAGTTGGGCTACATATCACTGATGTTTTTTTGGTCTTAGGTAATTGCCCAGGTACCCTGTTTGGGATGAAAAACGGTCCCAAAGTTCCCAAAATTTACAGACAACATCAACCTAATAAATCCAAACTATTACACCAACGATGAGGTCCACTTCACACTATTGGTTTCCGATTTGGATTTTTCGATGCCGACAGATGTTTTATGTGTTTTAATACAATAAATTTTTAAGAATATTTAGTAATAAGTGTTTTTACATCCAAAACAAAACTCGTGGAATGCCAGATGAATAAAATCGAATACAGAAAGATGTTCGAGGTAGAAAACCGGCACTGGTGGTTTTCCGGAAAACGCCACTTGGTGCTGCATCTAGCACGCCGCTATTTATCCCCTCTGGCCCACATTCGGGAGGGTGCCGCGCCACACATCCTGGACGCCGGGTGCGGAACCGGCAGGATTCTGGAGGAACTGTCCACCCTCGGCACCCCGTTTGGTTGCGATCTCCATCCAGATTCGCTCGGATTTTGCCTTCAGAGGGGGTTGCACCGTCTGGTACAACGTTCGGTTGAGAGTTTTCCCTTTCAGTCTTCACGCTTTCATCTGGTGTGTCTTCTCGATACCCTCTATAGCGTTGCCGATGATAGAAAGGCTCTGCGCCAAGTCCACCGGATACTGGCCCCAGGGGGGGTACTCATCCTCACCGATTCGGCCTTCCAGTTTCTCTACGGTCCCCACGACCGGGCGGCCCACGGCGTGCGGCGATACCAGAAAAAAGAACTTGAGGAGAAACTACTCTCGACGGGCTTTCTGGTGGAACGGCTGAGCTATTTCAATTTTTTTCTCTTTCCCGTAGCCCTTGCGGTCCGTCTGTTCAGGCGATGGGTTCCTGGTCGCGCCGAAAGGGGTACGGATGTCGGAGAGGTTCCAGGATGGTTGAATCGTCTGCTGCTGATGCTGCTGCTTACGGAAGTGCGCTGGCTTTCGCGCTTCAATTTCCCATTCGGACTATCCCTGTGGGTGGTTGCCAGAAAGCCACCGGACTGATGCACCCAGCGGGTTCTTGAAGCGAATCATGCCGAGCAACACCGCCACCGACCTCTCCCGTTTTCCGGATGACACGAATGAAGATTCTGATATTGAATCCCCCCGCCGAAAACACCATTGGAGAATACCAGGATGAGAATGGAGACAGTTTTCTGGAGGCGGAGGATTTTGGTTTCTTTCCCCCACTGGGTGCTTTGTATGTCCTGGCCTATCTCGAAAAAAACGCCCTGGGCCATGAACTGTTCTTCAGGGACTGCGTGGCCGAGCGGATTTCCCATACAAAACTGGCGGACGAGATCCAGAAAATTCAGCCGGATGTGGTGGGAATCACAAGTTTCACCATCTCCCTGGTGGATGTTGTCATGGCGGCGCACACCGTGCGCCGCCTTGTCCCGCACGCGCATCTGTGCCTGGGAGGACACCATCCCATCGCCTTTCCCTTGGAAGCAGCGCAACTGGCCGAATTTGATTCCATCATCGTGGGTGAGGGGGAAATAGCGTTCACCCAACTGGTGGAAACCTTAAAGGTAGGCGGAGACATCACGGAAATACCCGGTGTCTACACGAGAGAATCAATCCGTAAGTGGGAAAACAACCGCTTCCAGGATCGGCGCTTCCTGGGCACGGTGGTGGTTCCACCAGCCTATATCGAAAACATCGAAGACCTTCCGTTTCCGGCCCGTCGGCATATCCAGCATATCGACTACCACTCGACGGTGGGCATCAGCGGAAAGCTGGCCACCATTATTTCAAGCCGTGGCTGCCCTTTCAAATGCACCTTTTGCGACGTGCCATTCAAACGCTACCGTTCCCGCAGTCCGGCGAACGTTCTGGACGAAGTGGAACAATGCCTGGATATGGGGTATCAAGAATTCCATTTCTACGACGATCTATTCAATATCAATGAAAAGAAGGTGCTTGCGTTCTGCAGCGAGGTGGAACGGCGCAACCTGCGTTTCCCCTGGGATTTCCGTGGTCGGGTCAACAGCGTCACCTTCGAGTCGCTCAAACGCGCCAAGCAGTCTGGATGCCGCATGATCTCCTTCGGCGTCGAGACCGGATCGGATGCGGGGCTGGCACTGTTGAAAAAGAATACCACTACTGAACAGATCAGCAGGGTGTTCCGCTGGTGCCATGAACTCAAGATCGTTAGCATCGCCGATTTCATCATCGGCTTGCCGTTCGAAAAGACCCGGTCGGATGTGGAAAAAAACATCGACTTTATGCTTTCTCTGGATCCGGACTACGCCCAGATTTCAGTTCTCAGCCTATTTCCCAACACTCCGCTGTTCCAGGAAGCGGAGTCCAAAGGGTTGATTGATGGCACGCGATGGCACCGCTTCGCCCTGGATCCCTCCCCAGACTTCTTCATCGATCACTGGCTGGAACATCTATCCCTGGCGGAGCAACTTGAATTGCAGCGCTTGGCCTACCGCCGTTTCTATCTTCGGCCAGGGTATATTCTCAAGTCCATTCTCAAGACCCGCACCCTTCATGAGTTCCGGATGAAGGCCCGTGGCGCACTGCAACTGATCGGAATAGGGGGCCGGTAGAGGGCGATGACCAAGACTTCGGCCTTTCTTTTCAAAGGGATCCTGTCTGCGGCCATCGGTGCCCTTCTGCTGTATTTGGTGTTCCGCAAGGTGGATGGAGGACTGTTCCTTGAGTACCTGCTGAACGCAGACCTTTCGCTGCTGGGGCTTGCCCTGGTGCTTCTTTTTGCCAGTATTCTCTGCAAGGCCGCCCGATGGCGCGTGCTGCTTTCCGCCATTGGCAAACCGATTGGCTACGGCAATGTGCTTGCTTCGCTCTCGGTCGGCCTATTGGTTGACCTCGTGGTGCCGGGAAAGGTGGGCGAACTGGCGCGAGTTCACCTGATTGGAAGGAAGGAGCGTACCGACCGCACCGCCGCCCTGGGAACCGTGGTCGTAGAAAGATTGTTCGACCTTCTTACGGTAATGCTGATCACCCTGGGCGCGATCCATGTTTTCCGCATCGAGGATTCCATGATCTCCGGTGCCCTGGTCAGCTTCAGTCATTTGCTCATCGTTGGCGTGGCACTGCTGGTTCTTGCCATCGTCTTGAGGAAAAAACTCTTCCGGTTGGCGAAAAAATACCTGCGCATTGCCTCTATCGATGATCAGATCTGGCGGACCGAGCGGATTTTCCAAGGAATCTTCGTAGTCAACAACCTCTTTCAAACCCTCCTGTCTCTGGGCCTGACCTTCTTGATGTGGGCTTTCTTCACAGCTTCGTTTCTTCCCATCCTGTATTCTATAAGTATTCAAGGGACGCATCCACCACTCCACGCCATCTTCGTGCTACTTCCGTTACTGATTTTTGGCACGGGAATCCCCACCATTCCGGGCGGTTTGGGTGTGTACGAGTACGTCGTACTCCTCTGCATCCAGATCACCCTGCCGGACTTGGCGTTGAACACCCCGGAGGCTTCATCCTCCGTAGCGGCTCTGGGAATTGTTTTCCATGTGGTGTTGATCATTCCGGAATTGATGATGGGTTCGTGGTTTTTTCTCAAGGAGGGAGAACGATTCTCACTAACGACGTTATTACAGCGGCGACGGAACAAAGATGTGCCGGAAACACCCGAAGGTATGCGCCTCACCGGTCAACCCGGAGAGGTCGAACCGACTCCCCATCACCAACGTGGCACTCCAACACTCAATTGATACCCTATGTGTGATATCACCGTCATTCTACCCACCTATAATGAATCCGAAAACATTGGTTCGCTCATCGAGGGTATATTCCAGGTCATGCGGGGATGGGATATAGAAATTCTGGTCGTGGACGACGATTCTCCAGACGGCACTTCCGAATGTGTGGAATCCATGCGGGCACACCATGAAAGGCTGCGGTTGATCACACGCCGACAGGATCATGGACTGGTGCCGTCGATCTGGGAGGGAATACAAAGTGCCAGGGGCGACATCATCGTCTGGCTGGATGCGGACAATTCCATGCAGCCGGCGGTCATTCCACAATTGGTGAGTAAGGTGCGGGAGGGAGCTGACATGGCCTTTGGTTCCCGCTATACCAGAGGTGGCCGCGGCAAGGGAGGCCAAGAAAACCACTGGAACTTTGTAGAACTGTTCAAGGCAATCCGCAAATCGCAGGACTCCTTTTGGGCAGTCCTGGCCTCCGTACTTGGCAACCTCACCGTCCGCCATTTCCTGGACAGGCGTTTTCACGATTATACCAGTGGGTTCTACGCCATTCGCAAACCAGTATTTCAGACCATCGAACTGGAGGGTTTCTATCTGGACTACTGTATCCGTCTGCTTTACAAGGCCTGCGTTCACGATTTCAAGGTGGTCGAAGTGCCCATGACCGTGTTTGCCCGACAGAAAGGGGAATCGAAAACCTCCTCCAGCATCAGGGATCTGGTACCCATCCTTCTGCACTGTTTCCACGCGGTTGTCGAATTGAGAAGCTATGCGCGCCAACATGGAAAGAAGGCCGTGACACGAAAATGACCGACTTTTCAGACGTTCCTCCCCATGCGGAAGGGGGTGTCTCTCCTGTCTTCAGACCCCCTCTCCCTCTGGGAGAGGGTTAGGGTGAGGGTCAGCGGAAACCCTATCATGATAAAGTCCGTCGCGATCCTTGAGGGATAGCTTTGAATGGTTTGATTTCACGATGATACCTCCTTACAGGAGTCTAAGTTGATCAAAATGCTGCTCCCCTCACCCTTCCCCCTCTCCCGGGGGGAGAGAGGGAAAAACAGCAACAAAACAGGAGGGATCTGAACGATTACCATTTAACCTTTTAAATTCAATCGCATTATAATATAATTGGTACACTTGTGGTGCAGGTTTGATGTGTAAAAGATGCGGGGCGTAGGTCCACAGAAACAACAAGGAAAAATAAGGGAATTCGAAATGGCGTAAATCCATTGCCATCAATGGGGTGTTGATGGAAAGCATGGAAAATGTGTAACTCCCACACAATAAGGATGAACATGAACACCAACACCTACATCAAGAACAACCTCCAGGGGGAAAGCAACTGGTACAAAAGCCACATACACTGCAGATTGTGTGGGTACGACAATATTACCATGTTTCTTGATTTGGGATTTACCGCGCTGGCCGACCGTTTCATCACCAGGGAACAACTCCATGAACCGGAGGTGACCTATCCGTTGCGGGTGGTGCGCTGCAATGAATGCCATTTTATCCAGCTCGACCATACCGTCGCCCCGGAGATTCTCTACCAGCAAGATTATCCCTACGAATCCTCCACGACCCAGACGGGACGTGAACACTTCAACCAGTTCGCCCGATCCATCGTCGAGGAATTCGGTTTTTCCAAGGGAAGTCTCGCCATTGATATCGGTAGCAACGTCGGTGTGCTGCTGGGCGGCTTCAAAAATCAGGGAATGCGCGTTCTCGGCATTGATCCGGCGATCAATATCGCCCGTATCGCTGAAAAAAACGGCATACCCACCATTGCCGATTTTTTCAATGAGGAATTGGCTTCCCGGATTGCGGAGGAACACGGCAAAGCCATGGCCATCACTGCCAGCAATGTTTTTGCCCATATCGATCGGCTCGATATTCTGATGCGGGGAGTCCGCCGTTTGCTGCACGAGGATGGTATTTTCGTGGTCGAAGCCCCCTATTTGCGCAACCTGATTCGTGTTTTGGAATACGACACCATTTATCACGAGCATCTATCCTATCTTTCCATTTCTCCTCTGATTCGGTTTTTCGATCGCATGGGCATGGCCCTGTTCGACGTCAAGGAGGTGGATATTCACGGAGGTTCCTTCCGCCTGTTCGTGTGTCATAAGGGCAGGTACCCGGTCTTGACTAAGGTTTTGGACATGCAACGGCAGGAACAGGAAGAAAAGCTGCATGACCTGGAAACTCTGAACACCTTCGCCCAACGTGTTCGGAATCACCGGAATCAACTGCGGCATCTCCTGGAATCTCTGCGCCATGAGGGCAAGCGTATCGCCGGTGTCAGTGCCCCGGCCAAGGGGATGACACTGCTCAACTATTGTCGAATCGGCACCGAGACTCTCGAATTCATTACGGAAAAAACCCCATTGAAGATCGGGCGTTACGCCCCGGGAAACTCGCTGCCCATCCTGCCCGACTCTGCCCTGATGACCGGGAATATCGATTACGCGTTGCTGCTGGCTTGGAACTTCAAGGACGAAATCATGAACAACCTCTCGGAGTTTCGTAAAAAGGGAGGCCGGTTCATCATTCCGATTCCCAATCCGGTGATCGTTTGAGAACACCTTTGGATGCTCTTTTCCCTAAGACACACAACGAGGCTGCCCATCATGTTTCTGACAACGCCCAAGCTTTCCTTTGAAGACCACCGGGGTTTCATCAAGGATATCCTCTTCAACGAATCTTTGGATGCCGTCACCATCATCGAGTCCAAAAAGGGGGTAGTGCGGGGCAACCACTTCCACAAGGAGACGGTGCAATGGGTTTATCTGCATGCGGGATGTCTCAAGTCCCTGACCCAATTTCCCGATGGACCCGTGGAAAAACGCATCCTCCTTCCCGGACAACTGCTCCGCACCGATCCGATGGAGTGCCATGCGCTCGAAGCACTGGAGGATTCCCTGTTTTACGTACTCACCCGCGGTCCCCGGGGCGGGATGGATTACGAGAAGGACACCTATCGTCTGGATGTCCCGCTCCGGGATCCTGACAACCACGTTTGAATCCGGCTTCCCCTTATAAAAACATCGGGAAAGACACAATCATCGTCAGAGCCGACTTTGCGAGGAAGAGCATGTCCAACGGTCCACCCGCTTTCATACCAGTCAACACCCCTGTTTTCGAGGGCAATGAGCGCCGCTACCTCAACGAATGCATCGACACATGGTGGATCTCTTCGGAAGGGCCGTTCGTCCGGCGTTTTGAGGAAGAATTTGCCCGTTCCATGGGCAGGCGGTTTGGCATATCCGTTTCCAACGGTACAGACGCGCTGTATCTGGCCGTTCGCGCACTGGGAATCGGCAAAGGAGACGAAGTTATCATGCCCGCGTTTACCATCATCTCCTGCGCACAGGCGGTGATCGAAGCCGGAGCCTTGCCGGTTCTTGTTGACAGCGATCCGGTTACCTGGAACATGCGGCCCGATCAGGTGGCGGATAGGATCACCTCCCGGACCAAGGCCATTATGGTGGTGCATATCTATGGCCTGCCGGTGGACATGGATCCCATTCTCGAACTTGTGGACAAGCATGGTCTGCTCCTCCTGGAGGACAACGCCGAATGTATCGGCCAGAGCTATCGGAACAGGGTCTGCGGCAGTTTCGGTCACATCAGCACGTTCAGTTTTTACGCCAACAAGCATGTCACCACCGGTGAGGGAGGCATGGTTCTTACCGACGATCCCGAGTTGGACAAGGTCTGCCGTTCTCTGCGCAATTTGTGTTTCGAAGACCCCCGGTTCCGGCACCGAAGCTTGGGTTGGAACATGCGTCTGACCAACTTGCAAGCGGCGGTGGGACTGGCCCAGGTGGAACGTCTTGAGATCACCGTGCAAAAAAAAAGGGAGATGGGACGGCGCTATACAGCCGGACTGCGAGGACTGGACGCCATAACCCTACCACTGGAGTCCACCGATTACGCCGAGAACGTTTATTGGGTCTACGGCATTGTTCTCGGCGATGAAACCGGAATGGAAGCTCCCGCCTTCATGAAACGGTTGCGGGAGAGGGGAATCGATTCCCGTCCGTTTTTCTGGCCCATGCATGAACAACCAGTATTTCGCGAGATGGGATTGTTCATCCACGATTCCCATCCCGTGGCGGAACGTTTGGCGCGGCGCGGTTTTTATCCCCCCAGCGGTTTGGGCTTGAAAGAAGAGGAACAGAACCGAGTAATCGTCGAATTGTATCGCATTCTGGATGGGTGAACCCACTTTCCCTGGGACGAAAAACGCCTGAAGCTGCCTATTGCTCTGGAAACAATCTTTAACTCTGCGAAGGATAGACGAGTATGTCGGTAGAGGGTAAGACGTTTGTGAGACACCAGGAATCTGCCCAGACCTTGGATCGAATTCCGTTTCCTGGTTTTGTTTCTGCCATTGTTCACGACAGGGTTTTTCTGGCGGCTGTGGCAATCGGTGGGATCATGTTGTTTTCAATCGCTGAATTGGCATGGCCTCTGGGAGGAGGCAGGGCTTGGTGGGAGTACTATGCTAGTTATGGAGCCGAGGGAACTCTTATTCGTGCCTTTGGTGCAGCCTATTTTGTCGGATGGCTCGCCCAGTTGAGTGCCGTGGGCATCACCGCCGTTCTGCTGTCGATGTACCTGCTCTACCTGATTTCGGTGTACTACACAGCTCTGTTGTTGGGCATCGTTGCCGCCCGCATTGTCACAGTTCTGGCGTTGCTGGAATTTCAAAACGCGATCATGTTCAACACCCTGGGGTTGGAACCACTACTCTGTCTGTCCTTATCGGTATGGACCGCACTTTTGGTTCGTTGGTATCGTTCTCCCCGTGCGGTCGTCGCTTTTCTCCTTGGTTTTTGCACCAGCTTGCTTTTGTTTGTACGCGGCACAAACATTCCCTACGTGCTTCTTGTCGGCTATCCGGTCGTCTGTTTCGGATGGAACCGAAAAACAATTCTTCGTTCCGTCTTGTTTGCCATCGCTTTTTTTCTTGGCATAGGATTGTTGGCGACCTACAATCTGTACCGTCATGGGGAATTCGCCATTTCCCAATCCGGAAGTTTTATCGTGCCCGGATTGCACGTCTACAACGATACTCCCGGGTTCTCGGAAGACTACGGGCCGAAAAACCGAGAACTTATCCGGTTGATTCGCACGAAACTTCTGCCTCAGGAGGTTTACGTCTACAACCAAGTCGATCTCGATATATTCCTGACGTCTCGAGATATTCGGAAGTTCAGCGATCTCATTTATCTGGACATTATGTTTCATCCCGGCTTGCTGTTTGAAGCGGCAATGGAATCCATAGAAGCCAACAAGCTGGCGTTTATTAAATCTGTTTATAACATGATCTGGCGAGTGTTCACCTATAACCAACCGCACGCCTTGACGTTGCCTGAACAGAAGCGGCCAGCTCACTCCTCCGATCCGGCCCAGGGAAATGTCGATGCCCACCTTGCGGTCGTGCCACCGAATCCGCAGTCCATTCCCATTGGGTATAGCAGCGTGAATGAGGAACTTAACAGGATCCAGGCGAAAGTTATAACCGAGCTGACGCCGCGCCTTTCACCAGAAGAGAGGATGCAGTACCAGAAAAAAATTGAACAGATCAAATCAATGCTTGACAAGCCAGGTAACTACCACATTTCCCTAATAGCAAAAAGCGTGTTGTTGGAGATTATCCCGCCGATGACCGTATTCCTTCTCCTCTCTTTTCTCCTGCTCTTTTCCCTGAAGAGGGAGGAGGCGCGTGTGTTGACCCTGTTGCTGATTCCTACGTTCCTTATTGTCGTGGGATCGGGTATTGTCCATCCTCTACCCTATTATCGG
>JADGCQ010000092.1 GCA_015228925.1 Magnetococcales bacterium
AAAACCCTGGGGGCAATCCCCCAGACCCCTTTTTTCTTTTAATAATTTTTTTAGGTTCTGCGATAGGCTAGGTGAAGAATTGGGCGGCCTGCTATCTCCCCTTTTTGTTGAAAGCGCGTCGGTAGCCAAAGGTCAGGTTCGGGAGCCGGTTGCAAAGGGCCGTGCAGATTGGTAAATTTTGAATGTCCCTCCAAATGTTCCTGCATCCAGGTTCCATACTCCGGCCAGTCCGTCGCCAACGTCACCACCCCACCCGCCACCATCGCCGTCGCCAAAACATCCAAAAAATCGGTCTGAATCAAACGCCGTTTATGATGCCGCTTTTTCGGCCAGGGATCGGGAAAATTGATGATCACCCGGTCAAACATCGCCGTGATGTTCCGCGTCGCCAATATTTCCAAAACATTGCCCGCTTCCACCGCAACATTATGATGTTCCAACCGTTCCAACCGCCGTACCAACGCCGAAATCCCCTCCATAAACACATCGATCCCAATCCATCGATCTCCAGGATGATGCGCCGCCAAATGAGTCAGTGTCTCGCCATTGCCAAACCCAATCTCCAACCATAAACGGGCATTCGCAGGATCAGCCCCCCAATGGCTCAAAGTCTCCGCGCGTGATCCCCGCCACGGGGGTGCCAAAGCCTTTAACCGCTCCGGCAGCCAAGCACTTTCCCCACGCTTTAAAATGCCCTTCTTGCGTCCGTGCAGCTTAAAACGGGCCTGCTGCATCAACGTTTCCCGGTCGGGGGGATTGGCACTGTCCTTGCGGTGATTCATTTCAACAGTAACTCCCTGAGAGATTCAACCAAGCCCATTGATGGCACTGCGAATGAAGGAGGGAAGTTCCCCCGCCTTAAGTCCCACAGGACCACCCATGGCCGTTGCTGCGGCTTCGGCGGCGGCACCATGGATAAATACCCCGGCTCGCACGGCACTTTCCACCGGCCATCCTTGGGCCAATAGACCGGCGATCACCCCGGTCAGAACATCACCACTTCCCCCCGCCGCAAGCCCCGAATTGCCCGTTTCATTGATCCAGATCCGCCCATCCGGCGCGGCAATCACACTGTCCGCCCCCTTGAGAACGACCCAGGAGGCCAAGTTCATTGCCAAGGATCGGGCGGCGGTCAAACGGTCGGCCTGGATCATCGCCACCGATTGCCCCGTCAACCGGGACATTTCCCCAGGATGGGGGGTTAAAACCGTCGCCGCAGTCCGATGCGTGAACAAGGTGTTTTGGTTGCTGTGGGCGATGGCGTTGAGTCCATCGGCATCGATGACCATGGGGATGTCCCGCCAATGATCCAACAGACCCACCACCACGGCAGTGGTTCCATCGCCAGTGCCAAGCCCTGGACCAACGGCCAGGGCGGCAGGATGAACGGGATGGTTGCGGAGGGTGGTGAGGGCCGCTGTGTCGATGCCAGCGATGCCATCGTCGGGTAGGGGCAACGTCATGGCCTCAAGGAGTTTGGCTGCGACGGTGGGTTGGGCGATTCCTGGGGTGGCGACGGTGATCCAACCGGGGCCAACGCTGTGTGCCCCCAGGGCGGTGAGGGCCGCTGCCCCTTCCTTACCCACCGAACCGGCGATGATGAACAAATGGCCAAAGTTTCCCTTGTGGCTGTCGCGTGGACGTTTGGGAATCACGAGGTCATCCATCCGATTGCGGGCGACGTCATGTTGGGGAATCTCCAGGTAACAGGCGGGGATGCCGATCTCTACCGGGATGATCGCGCCGCAATGGCTGGCCCCGGGATAAAGACGATGACCGATTTTTTCGGCGGCAAAGGTGACGGTCCATTGGGCCTGGATGGCGGTCCCCATCACCTGGCCGGTGTCGGTGTTGATCCCGGAGGGGATATCCACGGCAAAAACGGGTTTGCCGGATGCGTTGACCTGGTGAATGGCGGTGGCGATGAGGCCGGTGATCGGACGCATCAGTCCGGTGCCGAAAATGGCATCGACGACGATACCGACATGATTGAGACGGCTGCCAAGGCGGTTTAAATCTTCGGGTTGGACGACTTCGTGGACCCGCCCCCCCAGACGGAGATAAACCTGATGGTTGGTGGCGGCGTCACCTTTGAGGGATGCGGCGGTGCCAAACAGAAAAACGGAGGTGGAAAGGCCGTCTTGTAATAATCGCCGGGCCACCACAAAGCCATCGCCACCATTGTTGCCCGTTCCCGCCAACACCAGGAGGCGACGTTTTGGCCAATCGGGCAGATGGGTTTTGATGGCTTGTACCACCCCCTGACCCGCATTTTCCATCAGCACCATGCCGGGGAGTCCCAATTCTTCGATGGTGCGCCGGTCCGCCTCGCGCATTTGTCCACTTGTCAATAGTTTTGCCATGAAGGTCCATTCCAGGTTTGAGCGGGTCGGATGGGGAAAAATCCAAAGCGGCCATTGATAATCCCATCGAATGCCACCAAGATACGGGTATTTTCCGTCACTTCCAACCGAAAAGGGGTGTCCACCATGCATCCGACGATTATTGTGGCATCCAATTTGACCAAACGCTATGGCGAAACGGTGGTGGTAGATGGGATCGATTTTGAAGTGGGGCAGGGGGAATGTTTTGGATTTTTGGGGCCGAACGGGGCGGGAAAAAGTACCACGATGCGGATGATCATGGGCTTGACCCCACGGGATGGGGGGCGGTTGGAGGTGTTTGGACGGGATGTGGTCCCGGAAGATTCGGTTTTGGCGGCGCAAATGGGGATTGTCCCCCAGGATAATAATTTGGACGTTGATTTGGAGGTTGGGGAAAATCTGGATGTCTATTGCCGCTATTTTGGTTTGTCGGCGCGGGAGCGTGAGGAGAAAATCGAACAGTTGCTGGCGTTTGCCCAATTGAGCGACCGCCGTTATACGCCGGTGACCAAACTGTCGGGTGGCATGATGCGCCGTTTGGTGATCGCCAGGGCGTTGGTGGCGCAACCGAAGATGGTCATCCTGGATGAACCGACCACGGGATTGGATCCCCAGGCGCGACATTTGATCTGGCAGCGGTTGGCCAAGCTTCGGGAAACGGGGGTGACACTGCTCTTGACGACCCATTATATGGAAGAGGCGGCCCGTTTGTGCGACCGTCTCCTCATACTCAATCGGGGGTGCATCCTCGACCAGGGGAGTCCAGAAGATCTGATCTCCCGTCATGTGGAACCGGAGGTTTTGGAAATTTGGAATCGGGATGGAATGCCTAGTTTGGAAGATTTCGCCGACCTGCCCGGACGTAAGGAACAGGTGGGCGATACCCTGACTATCCACGGTTTTCAATTGGAAACTGTCCGGCAGCTTGTGGTGCAACGGGCGGGGTATGCTTGTTTGTTACGGCCCGCCAATCTGGAGGATGTTTTTCTCCGTTTGACGGGGCATGACCTTAGGGAGGGGCTATGAGAGGACCGACCTGGATGGTTTTCTGGAGGGGGTTGATCCCTTCGTATCGGTTTGTCCATGTGTGGCGACGGCATTTCATGGTGTGGCGAAAAACCGCCATGGCCTCTCTGGCAGGAAGTTTGGGAGAACCGTTGTTGTACCTCCTGGGCTTGGGCTATGGCTTGGGACGGTTTGTCGGGGCGATTGGCGAGATGGATTACATGGTCTATGTGGCATCGGGTATTTTGGCTTCCAATAGTATGAATACTGCTACTTTTGAAGCCATTTATGGGGGGTTTACCCGCATGACCCGGCAAAATACGTTTCACGCCATGTTGGCAACCCCGCTGACGGTGGCCGATGTCGTGGCGGGAGAGGTCGCTTGGGCCGCCACGCGCTCACTGATTTCGGGAGGGGCGATTTTCCTGGTGGGGATGGTGCTGGGGGCTTTCTCGCCAGGATCGGTGTTGATGGTCCTCCCGGTGGTGCTTCTTTCCGGGTTGGCCTTTGGTGCCATGGCGATGGTGATCACCGCCATTTCGCCTGGCTATGATTTTTTTCTCTATTATTTTACCCTGGTCACTACGCCGATGTTCCTGTTTTGCGGGGTATTTTATCCGGTGGCTTCGTTGCCGCCGCTGGTTCAATCCCTGGTTGGGGTGTTGCCATTGACCCATGTTGTGGCCTTGTTGCGTCCCGTGGCTAACGCATTGCCGGTCCTGGATGTGGGATTTCATTTGGCGGTGATTGTCGCGTATGCCCTGGTGGCCTTTACTGTCGCCGTTGCCCTGGTGCGTCGGCGTATCATCGTCTGATATTTTTTTGCCTCAAAGATGGAAGATCGGGATTGTCAAACAGACTGCGATGGGGTATGGTGAAAGCCGTTTTGGGTGAGAGAGAGGGTTTAAAAAGATTAATAAAACTAAGGAGTAACTGAGTCCTTGTGAGCGGATATTCCATGTTTTGCCATGTTTGGATGGAGAGGAAGTTTTCTTTGGACGATGTGTTTTCAATCGATCTTAATCAGTATAGGACGAAGGAGCTGAAATGGCCGAATTGTTTTCCGCAGAGTGGATGACCCGTTTTCAAGAAGAGTGGAACAACGAGAAGGAACTGTCCGATGCTTTGGCAGAAATCGACTTCAATTCCACCATCGCTTATGGCTTCGAAGGGGATGACAAGCCCGTCGGCGTGATCGTCGTGCAAAAAGGAAAGGTTGTCAAAAGCGGTCCTTTCACGGGTGAACCCCTGAATTGGGATTTGCGTGCTTCCAAACCCAACTGGGAAAAATGGATTGCCAAAGGGATTGGCATGATGGGTCTTGGGATGGCTTATACCTCGCGCAAGCTTAAGTTTAACGTGGGCGATTATGGTGCGATGATCAAAGATCCACGCATGGCGGCCCCTTTCATCAAATCTTTTTCGGTTATGGGTCGCGTTTGAAATCGTGTTGGCCTTCGGGTCATTTTTGGTGGAGGTGGTTTGTTCCATGAGGAAATTGATCACATTGATGGCGCTGGTGTCGGCGCTGGCGGTCTGGATTTTACGACCGGATGTGCCATGGGCAGCGGGCGAAAGCGCACCTCCTCCATTTCCCGCTCCCGTTTCTGGCAATGGCTCTGCTGTCGGCGTTGCGCCGGGTGATGGGAATCGGATCATCGCGGTGGAGGAGGCTTCCATTGGGGCGACGACGACGCTGGGTGGTACCGTGGTTCCTTATCGGGAAGTCTCCTTTTCTGCGCAGATGCCGGGTCGGGTGGAATACATTGCCGGTCTGGAGGGGGACTGGTTTAAAAAAGGGGTGATTTTGGTTGCCCTGAATGACGACGATCTGTTGGCCAAACACCGATCAGCCCAGGCGGCTTTGGCTACCGCCACCGCCAATTGGCGCAATGCCCGGGTTCAGTATACCCGGCAGGTTTATTCCGGTTCCAGCATGGCTTCGGACAACATGGGGATGGACATGCCCCGTATGTTTGATCGCGTGATGACCCGTCCCATGTCCGACATGCTGGGGGTGGACAATCCCGAACTGACCCGTAGGGCGCAGATTTATGCCCAGGGGACGCAGATTGATCAAGCCCGTTATGCCCTGACACAGGCGCAGGCGGCACTCCAAGAGTTGGAAGCCAAACTTCGTGATACCCGTTCCATTGCCCCTTTTGCTGGAGTTTTGGTTGCCAAGCACATTGAGGTGGGCGATACCGTACAGCCGGGGATGCCCCTCATTAGTTTTGCCGATACGCGCCGTCTTCAGATCAAGTTGGATATCCCGGCGCGACTGATGCCGGGGATTAAAAAGGGGATGAGGGTACTCGCTAAGCTGGATGTGGGTGGGGTCGAGGCGGAGGCTCAGGTGGCCCAGGTGTTTCCCATGGCCGATCCCCAGCGGCATACGGTGACGGTCAAGTTGGATTTGGCCAAAGGTTCTCCGGGGGGGCCGGGGATGTATGCCGAGGTGATGATTCCCGATATCACCACCCCCGTTCATAGTCTGCCCACCATACCCAAAACGGCTGTGATTTGGCGGGGTTCCCTGCCGGCGGTCCTGATTGCAACCGAGGGGGTGGAGCCTGAACTGCGTATGATCCGACTGGGTGGGCTGGTGGAAACCGATTCTGTCAGTGTATTGTCTGGACTTCGGGTTGGGGAGAAGATTTATGCTGCACCGCCGCCGGGATCGGTGGGGGGGTGGGATTCTCAGGGAAAGATTGAAGAAAAACCAGCGGCCTCGTTCTGATGTTCTCTTGGAGGGGGCGGCGATTCAATCGCGTGATCAGGGGGGATTTCTCCAGATCTTATCAAAACTGCCGAGTATGAACAGCATCGGTTCCGGTTGCCAATCACCCGTTTGGCCGGGGCGGCGCAAGGCACTCAGTCACCTTTAATTTCCGGTTGCGACAAGGACTATGACCATAGCCTCCAATTCCAACGCAAACAAGTTGCCTCCACCACCTGAAAAGATGGAAGGGCCGCACCACGACCTGGGCGTGGCCGGTACCATGGCCAAGGCGTTTATTCACTCGCCTTTGTCGCCGCTGTTTTTGTTTGCGTGCCTTGCCATGGGGATCATGGGGCTGTTGATGACGCCTCGTCAGGAAGATCCGCAGATTTCGGTCCCCATGGTGGATATTTTTGTTCAATATCCGGGGGCTTCATCGGAACAGGTGGCGACGTTGGTGACCGATCCCCTGGAACGGATCATGAGTGAAATCGCCGGGGTGAAGCATGTGTATTCCGCCTCCCAACGGGGGCAGGCGATGATCACCGTGGAATATGATGTGGGTCAGGATATGGAGGATTCTCTGGTTAAGTTGTATGACCGGATCGAGTCCAACATGGATAAGGTTCCTCCTGGTGTGCAGCGTCCGCTGGTGAAGCCCAAGGCGGTGGATGATGTTCCCATCGTGACGTTGACTTTGTGGTCGGAGGATACCAACGACAGTGCCCTGCGTGCTTTGTCGTTGGACGTGTTGCAACAGATCAAGCAGGTTGAGAATACCAGCCAGGGTTTTATCGTCGGTGGTCGCGCCGAGCAGATTCGGGTGGAGATATTGCCGGAGCGGTTGTCCGGCTATGGGATCAGCCTGGACCAGATTGCCCAGACCATCAAGACGGCCAACAGTGAGCAGGGGGTGGGGCATCTTGAAAGTGGTGACCAGGGTTTTAAGGTTTATACCGGCTCCTTTCTGAAATCGGCCCAGGATGTTTCCCGCCTCATGGTGGGAACCCGGTTTAATTCACCGATTTATGTTCGGGATGTGGCCCAGGTTTTTGCCGGTCCCGAAGAGACCAGTCAGGTGGTGACTTATACCACCGGTCCCGCGTTCAAGGGTGGTACGCCGACGGCGGATGCGGTGCCAGCGGTGACTTTGGCTATTGCCAAGAAAAAAGGGTCCAACGGCGTGACGGTGGCCAATGGGGTGCTGGCCAAGGTGGAAGAGTTGAAGGGACATTTGATCCCCAACAATGTTCATGTCTCCGTGACCCGTAACTATGGCGAGACGGCCAATGAAAAGGTGAACGAGCTGTTGTTCAAGCTGTGTGTCGCCACGTTTGCGGTGACGTTGTTGGTTTGGTATTCCCTGGGATTCAAACCGGCCATCGTGACTTTGGTGGTGATTCCGGTGGTGATCCTCATGACGGTTTTTGCCGCATGGATCATGGGCTACACCGTTGATCGCGTTTCGTTGTTTGCTTTGATTTTCTCCATTGGGATTTTGGTGGACGACGCCATCGTGGTGGTGGAGAACATTTATCGGCGATGGCTTTTGGAGGACAGGTGTTGTCATCTGATTTCCGTCGATGCGGTCCGTGAGGTGGGTAACCCGACGATCCTGGCGACGTTTACCGTGATTGCCGCCTTGCTGCCCATGGGGTTTGTCCGGGGGATGATGGGGCCTTACATGTTGCCCATTCCGGCACTGGGTTCGGTGGCGATGTTGTTTTCGTTGTTTGCCGCTTTTATTTTTACCCCGTGGTTGGCACAACTGATCAAGCCCAGTATGCGTTCTTTGCACATGCACTCCGAGAAAGAACATCGGAGCGTTGAAAGGTTGGAGCGGTTTTATCGCTGGGTTATTCCCGGCTTGTTGGACAGTCGGTTCAAGGGGTTTGCCTTTTTGGGGTTGTTGGTTGCCGGATTTTTTGCCTCGGTGCTGTTATTTTATACCACCGATGTGACGGTGAAGATTCTTCCGTTGGATAACAAACCGGAATTCAACGTGGTCATCAACATGCCCGAAGGGACGGCGTTGCCCAGAACGGTGAATGTGGCCAACCGCATGACCGAGATGCTCAAGGAGAATATTCCAGAGGTGACTGCCTTACAGACTTATATCGGTACTGCCTCGCCATTCAATTTTAACGGTATGGTGCGGCACTACTATATGAGACGCAATTCCTGGGAGGCCGATATCCAGGTGCAGTTGCTTCATAAAAAGGAACGTGCGCGTACCAGCCATGATCTGGCGGTTGCTGTGCGTGAATTGTTGACCCCCTATGCTCAGAAGATGGGGGCACGTATTCAGGTGGTGGAAATGCCGCCCGGGCCGCCGGTGTTGCAATCGGTGGTGGCGGAGGTGACGGGTCCGACGGCTGCGGTGCGGCGTGAGGTGGCGGAACAGATGACGCGGTTTTTCGAGAAATCGGAAAACATCGTGGACGTGGATAATTATATTCAGCAGCCTTTTGAATTTTGGCGGTTTGAGGTGGAGACCGAGAAGGCTGTCCGTCGGGGGATATCGGTTGATGCCATCAACCGCAATCTGGCGATGGCCATGGGGGGGGCGCAGTTGGGCGATGTCAAGGGGGGGGGCATTTTGGAGCCGACCTATATCGTCTTGCAGGTGCCACTGGAAATTCGCTCCAAGATTTCAAGCATGAGCGATTTGCCGATTTCCACCCCGGAAGGGGCGACTGTCCCCTTGGGAGAGTTGGGCCGGTTCGTTAAAGATGTGCAGGATCACATTATCTTCCACAAGGATTTGCGTCCGGTGGAGTTTGTGACGGGTGAGGTGACGGGTCGTTTGGATGCGCCGATTTATGGGATGGCGGAGGTGCAAAAAATGCTCGATACCTACAAGACCCCCGATGGCGTTTACATGTCAGGGAACTATCTTGGGCCGCCGGAAAGTTATGGCCAGTCTGGTTTTGAATGGACGGGTGAGTGGACGGTCACTTATGAAACTTTCCGCGACATGGGTATGGCGTTTGGCGCGGCACTGATTTTGATCTATATGCTGGTGGTTTGGGAGTTTGGTAATTTTATATTGCCTGCCATCATCATGGCTCCGATCCCATTGACATTATTGGGTATTATCCCCGGACACTGGTTGTTGGATGCTCGGTTTACGGCAACCTCGATGATCGGTTTCATTGCCTTGGCGGGGATTATTGTCCGCAACTCCATTTTGCTGGTGGATTTTGCCCAACAGGAGATCTTGAAAGGTGAGACGGTACGGGATGCGGTGATCATGTCGTGCAAGGCCAGAACCCGTCCTATTTTGATCACGGCGTTTGCGTTGGTCGCGGGTTCCAGCGTGATCCTTGGCGATTTTATTTTCCAAGGGATGGCGATTTCGCTCTTGTTTGGTTCGTTGGTCTCTACCCTTCTGACGTTGTTGGTGATCCCTTTGGGGTGTGTTACGGCGCAGGGAGGTTTCAAGCGTCCCGCGCCGGAGGATACGGTTTTTCAGGGGAGTGTCTTTAGCACGATGGGGGCTGCGTGTGATCCCGACGCTGGGGCTTTACCGGCGGAATTGCAGAGTCGTGGAGGACCGGATCCTTATGTTGCGGTCAAGAGTGAAATGCGCAAGGCGGTTGCGAGCAAGGATGTGTTGCGTGACGATGTGGTGGTAGGGTCTGGATCGGGCAGGGGGCGTGGTGGTTCGGCCCGTAAATCGCGGAGTGGTGTTTCTACATCGGCGAAATCAAAGGAGCCTCAGGAAGATTCCGTTGTGGCGGAAGTCGTCCCTGTCGAGACGATTGGGCAGGGAGAAGCGGTTTTGATCCCCCCTGTGGTGGATGAAATCGTGGCTGTTGTTCCCGTTCAGGAAGTTGCTTTGGTTCAGGAACAGGATTTGGTGGATGGCGAATCTGGGGCGTTGTCTGGGGAGTCGAAAGGTACCGAGGTCGAGGAGGGTCATACGCCGGTGGGACAGGATGTTGGAACGAGCCAACAGTCTGGGGGGCGCAAGGCTGGAGGCGGTCGGCGCGGTATTCGGTTGAAGTCAAGGAATCAGGGTGATGGGGGTGATGAGGGGGTGTGATGAGTCAGCCGCGTCGTTGGCCATATGGTTGGAAAGTGTGGTCCCTTGGGGTGGGTATCCTGGGTTGTTTGTTGCTGCCGACGTGGGGGATGACGGAGGGGACGTTTGGGGGTGATGGACAAGGGGTTGGTACGGCGGCGAGTGGTTGGGCGAATGGTCGCCAGGAGAATGGTCGCCAGGAGAATGGTCGTGAGACATCGGCCCAAGGATCGGCCCGCTATTGGGATCCTCCGCCGGGATTTCGGGGTGATGATGCGGGAGAGGGTGAGAGGGTCGGTGTTCAGGGGTATGAACCGGGAAAATTTCCTGATCGCCCGAATGGCTATGGCAGTGATGGCCAGTCCAATCCGCCGGGGTTGGAGCCGTCATGGGGACCAGATGGCAGGGCGGTAGGTGGTCTTGTTGACGGCTCTTTTGCTCCTGGCAACACTCTGGATTCAGAGACGTTGGACCCTCGCCGTGAGATTGACCCTTATTTTTTGAGAAAGCGGCAGAGTAGTGGCTATTCCGGGTCTCAGGCACCGTGGGGTAGCGGTGGGTGGGATTCTAGGTCAACGGGATATCGGTCGGGGGGGTATGGCGGGGACGATAGTTATCGGATGAACCAAGCGGTCCCTTCTCGTTATGACGATTCGGCGGAAGGGAGATCCGGGTATCGGACTGGGGAGGGACAATCGGATAATCGGGGATACCCTGGCTATCGGGGTTATGGTGAGACAGGTTCTTATCCGAGTGGTGTGGCGGATGGTGCTGGTCCCTACCGGTATCGGGATGGTGATGCCTCTGCTGTCAGGGAATCAGGGCGGGAGCGATATGATGGTTCTGGGGGCCATGGAAGCGGGGGATCCTTTTCGTGGAATGGCAATTCTGATTGGGGTGGGATGGGTGATCGCGGCTGGGGGGGGATGCCGGTTCCGTGGAAGCCTTCGTCTGGGGATTGGATGCGACCCTGGGATGGTTGGCGTAGCGGAGACGGAGGGGTTGGGCTTGCGGACGATCCTACTTTGAGGCCGGATGATTTTTACCTGAATGATGGGATGGGTCGAGGTCCATGGCGATGAATTCCTCCTGTGATTCAACCTGCGTTGCTGGGGTTGGGTGTGCTGGGGTTGTTGGTGTTCATTGGGGGGCGACGGCGGGTTGGGGTCTTATGCCGACATTCTATCGGCTATCCATGATCATTTTATTATTATTTTTGACGATTCCGGGCGTTGGACAGGCAGGAGGTCTGTCGTGGGGGACGGGCTATTATCGCGTTCGACCGGAGACTCCGAAAGAGGTTTTTCCTTCGGGGAGGTCTCCGTCGTCATCCCAATCGCTTGAACGGCGTGATACCCCCAAGGGGGATGGCGCGGCGGGGATCGATCCGTGGTCTGCTGGGATGGCGCATGATGGGGGGATGGCAGGGGATTTGCCGGAAAGGAGGATCACTCGTCCGTGGGGGGAAGTCCCTTTGGAGTGGTCTGAAGGGGAGACGGATCGCGGACCGTTTGCTCAGGGTTCTGATGATGACGGTCGTGCGGATCTGGGAAGGGGCACTGGTGGGCGTTGGGGTGGTGAGTGGGGTGTTCCTTCTGGCGGCTATGGGCCGGGTTGGGGGGGTGGATGGCGGCAATGGGGAGTGCCTGGGGATCCTTGGATGGGAGGCGTTGGTGATGATCGGTATCTTTTTCATCCAGGCCCTTTTGGTTGGTAAATGAGTATGCCATGTGTGCGTCGTGGCGAGGCGGATCGTCCATTCTCAACAGTTCTTCTGGGTCAGTTTTGCATGAATTTTTTTTCTGTTTTACTGAATAGGTTGGTTCTTGCGGTATTTTTGTCGCTGATCTTATTTTTGTCAGGCGCGGGGGCTGGTGCTGAGGATAAGGAAAAGACCCATGGGGTGGTCGAAGAATTTTCCGCCGATGTGGTGCGCAGGGAACCGAAAGGCAACCAGGGGGTGGTGAGCCGTGGGAAGATGTATGTTGGGCGGTATGGGGTTCGTACCGAAGGGGAGAGGGAGGGACAGCAGGTATGGATGATTTACAAGCCGGCGGAAAAACGGGTGTTGGTATTGCTGCCGCAGCAAAAGATTTATTCCGAAAGTGTCGGCGTTGAGATTGCCCGTCCTCCGATGCCAAATGAGCCGGAAAGCCCCTGTCGGAAGGATCCGCAATTTGTTTGTCGGGAACAGGGTAGGCAGGTGATGGGAGGGAGGGAAACGCGGTTGTGGGATATTTTTTTGCGTTCACGGGAGGGCGGTGTGAAACCCTACGCCCGGATGTGGGTGGATGGTATCCTCAAGATTGCGATTCGGGAATTGTATGCGGATGGGCTGGAAGTGACCCTGGAAAATGTGCGTCAGGGCTTGCAGGCCAAGGAATTATTTGAGGTATCTGAGGAGTTTAAAAGGGTTGACCTGCCGGTTGCCGGGGGTGGGGGGGAAAAAAAATAGCTGGTGTTGATTTTTTTCTTGCAACGGCTTGGGGCTGCCTGTATATTAGAACTTAATAATATTCGAATAAATGTAGATTCAATGGTTTTGTTGTGTTTTTTGTTGGCGATTGTGGCCATCATTGTCCTTGGTTTAAGGTGTTGTTTCATTACAATGAATGGGGAAATTCCCTGCTTGGCGACATGGTTGAGCGTACTATGAGACGGTTGATGATCTTGGGTATGATTTCAGTGGTGTCGATGATCGGAATAGTGCGTGCCCATGCTGGGGAGGCACCGGCTAAGGGGGAATTGCAAGACATGGGGGAGCGGTTTGGACGATTCATGGGGTCGTTTGTCCAGGAAATGGGGCAAGCCGCCGTGAAACAGGATCCAAATGCGACATCTCGTCTGGACGGTAGCAGGGAGAATGGGGATCGGCGGGTTTGGGATCGGAATGATGTGAGCCGGGAGGGGTGGCGTTCGGGATTGTCGGATGATAGGTCTGGTGATGTCAGGGATGCCCAAAGGGGGTCGCGTTACCGTTCGAATGTTCCGACGTATGACCCTTGGGGTGTTCGTGATTGGGGTTATGGAAGTGTGCCGACACGGCGTTATGACCCGTGGGGATCCACCGCTGCCTATGCGGATTGGGATTGGGAGATGGGCCGGTGGTACTATGGTGCGGGGGCGTTGGCACCCTGGGAGCGTGATGCTCTCGATGGCCGTGGTGGGTATGATGGATCGTCTTCCGGTTGGGGAGGGCGGCCTTGGGGTGGTGATGGTTATGATCCGGGGTATGGGGGGTGGCGGTAGTTGCTGTGTGGTCTGGGGAACGAGTCTTTTCTGCTGGGATGAGGAGTTGAATGATGAAGAGAAAATTGCAGATCATGGTCTTGGTGGCTTTGGTTGGCGGGGTTGGGGCTTTGATTCCGGGGGAATCGGCTGCGTGGGGCGGACCGGGTTGGAACGATTGGGGCAACAATGGTTGGGGTAACAACAATTGGGGAAATAATTGGTTTAATAATGGAAATGGACGCGGCAATGGACGGTTGAATTTCCAGGTGGATGCCGATTTTGAAGGGTTTACGCAGGATGGTTGGAACACGATGTGGAATAACAACAATGGCTGGGGTAACAATGGCTGGGGCGGACCGGGTGGCTGGGGCGGACCGGGTGGCTGGGGCGGACCGGGTGGCTGGGGTAACAATGGCTGGGGTGGACCGGGTGGCTGGTGGTAACTGTTGGATGGTGTGAATGATTTTTTCGAAAAATTTGTTTTTAATCAACCAAGGAGAAGGTATCTGTGAAAAAGACATTAACCATGTTGGCTGCGGCGGCTGTTTTGGGTGGCGTCGTGATGTTGAGTGCGGATGAAGCTTCCGCGTGGTGGGGCAATAATGGTCCCGGCTGGAACAATAATAACTGGGGCAATAACGGCAACTGGGGCAACAACGGCAATGGCAGCGGTAATGGCAATGGTCGCGCCTCAGGCAATTTTGGTTTCAACATGAGCGGCGATGGCGGTGGTTCTGGCAACAACAACTGGAACAATGGTTGGAACAACGGCTGGAACAATGGTTACAACAATGGCCCTTGGGGCGGTTATCCGGGTGGCGGTTGGGGCGGCCCTGGTTGGGGCGGTCCTGGTTGGGGTGGTGGCTATCCGGGTGGTGGTTGGGGTGGTGCTCCGGGTTGGGGTGCCCCTCCGGCAGCGGCACAGCAGCCTGCCGAAGCGGAAGCTCCAGCAGCAGCGCAGTAAAGCCTTGTTGGTTTGGAATTACCAAAACGGCCCCTTTGGGGCCGTTTTGTTATCCGTTCACCCCCTCTAGAAAATTATTAAAAGAAAAAAGGGGTCTGGGGGATTGCCCCCAGGGTTTT
>JADGCQ010000093.1 GCA_015228925.1 Magnetococcales bacterium
AACCCTGGGGGCAATCCGCCAGACCCCTTTTTTCTTTTAATAATTGATCATTTTCGGGAATTTGGACGTGCCAATTTCAAATGCGATTGCCCTGTTTGTGTTGGCGATCGACCTTAACACGGTGTATTGTTTGACGGATAGCCAAGGAACCCATATAATTTACCTGTGAACATCGAATACGACCCTGGTAAAAACGCGACCACCAAAAAGGAACGTGGCCTTGATTTCGAGGATGCGCCAAAGGTGCTACGCTCTGATGATCGTATTACGTGGCGTGATACCCGGAAGGACTACGGTGAGGAAGAGGTATGTCACCATGGGCACGTTGGATGGCCGCTTGATGGTCTTGGTTCACACGCAACGTGGCACGGTTATCCGTATTATTTCCATGAGGAAAGCCAATGAATGCGAAATTCAAATGTTTAAAGAGCGATATGCAACGGGTTGATGCCCATGTCATTACTCCCGAAGAATATGAGGAAATTCCCGAGTTGCCTCCTGAATTTTTCACCGAGGGGGCGTTGTATCGTGAGGGCATCCCTGTCATATCGGAAGGGGCAGCAGAAATCTTCCGCCAAAATCCGGTGGTACTCCGCGATGACCTGACTGGCACGCAGGTCTTTTGGAATGGATAGGCGATAAGGTGATTTCGCTGCATGTTTCTGAAATAAGCCGGGGGGATGATCTCCCCCGGTTTTCTCAATGGTCCCTCAGATTCGTGATGCAGACCCTTCCAGCTCGTTCAAATAGCGTTCCGCTTCCAGAGCGGCCATGCATCCGGTTCCGGCGGCAGTGATCGCTTGGCGGAATACCCGGTCCTGGACATCGCCGGCGGCAAAAACACCGGGAATGTTGGTGGCGGTGGAATCGGGTTTGGTTATGAGATATCCGGTTTCATCTTTGTCGAGTTGATCGCCAAAAAGATCGGTGTTGGGTTTGTGGCCGATGGCGATGAAGACGCCGCTGACGGCAATATCGGAAATTTCGCCGCTGTGGACGTTTTTCACCCGGATGGCGGTGACCCCCTCTTTGCCGGGTACGCCGAGGATGTCCTCGACGACACAGTTCCACACCGGCTGGATCTTGGCGTTCTCTTCCATTTTTTGTTGCATCACCTTTTCGGCGCGCAGGGCATCCCGCCGATGAATCAAATAGACCTTGTTGACAAAATTGGTCAAAAACAAAGCCTCCTCAACGGCGGTATCCCCACCCCCGACGACGGCGACATCCAGCCCTTTGAAAAAGAAACCATCGCAGGTGGCGCACGCGGAAACCCCGTAACCGCTGAGTTTTTTTTCTGCGGGTATTCCCAGCCAGCGGGCCGTGGCACCGGTGGCGACAATCAGGGCGTCACAGGTATAGGTGTCTCCCGAATCACAACGAACCTGGAAGGGCTTTTGATTCAACACCACCTCCATCACGTTGTCCGATACGATTTCGGTGTCGAACCGTTCCGCTTGCATACGCATCTTTTCCATCAATTCCGGTCCCTGAATCCCGTGTTCAAATCCAGGAAAATTATCGACTTCCGTTGTGATGGTGAGTTGACCACCCGGTTGCATCCCCTGAATGATCATCGGTTTCAGATTGGCGCGTCCGGTATAAATGGCTGCTGTGTATCCGGCGGGACCGGCACCAATAATGATGATTTTGCGATGTTTTTCTTGTGTCATTGTTTCATCTCCTGGTTGGGACCGAATTTTTTGGCAAGGAGCGGCATCATGCGGCTATGAAACCCATGGCTTTCCGAAGGTAAAAAGGGAATAATCGGCGGTCTTCCTGGCCGTTCATCCGCAATTCATGGTGATCACCCGTCAGGAAAGCCTTTAGCACGCTTTTCCGGCTTTGTCTAACAGCCTTCTGACCAAGCTTTAAGGATAACAATAACGGATCCCAGCTACCATGCATGGTATCATTTTTTTGGCTTTTGAGGATTTTCTCACATCCCGTCTTGGCGATGATGCTTGGTCCCAAGTCTTGGAAAAGGCCGGGTTGGCAAACAGCGAATATGCCCCGGATCAGTTTTATCTGGATCAAGATGCCTTTTCCTTGTTTGCCGCAGGGGCCGAGCGGCTTGGTTTACCCAAAAATGACATGCTCCATCAGTTCGGCCACCATGTGGCTCCTGGACTCGTGGAAATGGGACGCTCCACCGGGGTGATTCGGGATCATTGGAAAACCATGGATATCCTGGAACATTTGAACAGCGATATTCTGGTATCTTTTACCAATTCTCAGATTGCTACCCAGCCCGCTATGATCCGCACCTACCGCCTGAAATATGGCGAGGTGGCCGTCGCCTACGTCTCAAAAAGAAAATTGTGTCCGCTCCTCAAAGGGATTCTTCAGGGGTTGGGGGAGATATTCCAGGAGCCGGTCGCTTTCAGAGAACCGGTGTGTATGCTCAATCATGGTCCGCTCTGCCGCCTTTCGGTGTACCTCGATGATCCCTTGATGCAACGGTATGTCAATATCCGCCGCGAGTTTGAAATCATCCATTCCCGGATCGAAGAAATCAAACTGTTCGCCCAGCATAAGGGGATCCCATTCTCTGATCGGGGCCTTGTGCTGCGGTACGACAACGATGAGGTTCTTATTCAGACGGAACCGTTGCAACTATTGGCGATGCGTGAGCAGGGGGGGGTCTTCATGTCGGTTCCCCATCTTCCGGTCGGACTTAAAGCAAGTGTCAAAAAAATTGATTTGCAACAGGGTTCCGCCTTGTTAACCTCCTTTTCATTGACAGATGGTGCCGTGGGCCAGCGTCACTTTGAACGGGTCGCCCCGGATGCGATCATCCCTGCGTCCCTGTTCATCGAGGATGCAAAACATGCAGGAAGCATCCATAACCTTTCTGGCGGCGGTGTGGCTGTCCAGTTGAAACCGGGTCAGACCATCAGTGCCCTGATGCTGTTTGTCCCGATTCGCGTGGTGTTCAGAGTTCCCATCAAGTGGGTCAAAATTGGCGAAACCCTGGAGTTGGGGCCAATCGATGTCTCCCTGGAGGGCAATATCCTGGACGTGTTGTCGCATGGAAAAGGACAACTGGTACGCATCGTATTTTCTCCCCTCAGCCGCTACGACCTGCGCGTTATGGAACAGTATTTCCAATCCCGACAAGAGGTTGTCCACGCCGAACTCAATGCGCTCATGAACCCATGATGGGGTGGGTCTCAGAGTTTTTCAAAAAATGGCCCGCTCTTTGCTTTATCGTCGTACATCCACTGAGGTGTCAAATTTTGACTGAAGTGGGGCAACTACTTGAGTGCTAAGATTTAAAGCAAGGAGAATCTGCATGTCTGCACGCCGGAACGCCGTCCAAACTCAGCCCGCAATGGATTTTATGGTCAAAATATTGTCAGCCATTTATGTCGGCGGGGCGTATGGGTTGGTTTTGGTTTCATTGGTGCAGGCGGCGATTCTGGTTTCCTGGCTGCGGGGATGATCGGTGCGTTCTTGAGGTCGGGCAGCAAGTTTCAAGAGGGCGTAAAGGGTCTCCAGGTGGGGTGTGGGAATGCGGTGCTTGTGGGACAGGCGTGTGACGGTACCGAGAATGGCTTCCACCTCCAAGGATCTTCCCGCTTCGAAGTCTAGGAGCATACTGGTTTTGTAGGATTCCATCCGGTCGGTTTCGGCCATGTTTTTGGCGATAATGGCCTCTTCGTCCAGGGGGTGCCCCTCGGCGTTGGCCAGACGGCAGACCTCGCGCATGACGTGTTCGATCAATGTGCGGATGTCGGGTGCATCCATCATGTCACGGGTCGTCGCGCGGTGACCCAGCACCGATATGGGGTTGAAAGCGGCGTTCCAGACCAGTTTTTTCCATCGTTCACCGATGATATCCTCACACACCGCACAGGGTACCCCAGAGGCTTCAAACAGGGTTGCCAGGGTTTGGGTGTGGGTCTCCTCGCCACGGGGATAAGGGCCGATGCTCAAACGGCCATAACATAAGTGACGGATCACGCCGGGGCGTGTCCGGCTGACGCAGATAAAAGCCAGCCCACTGATCAATGGGTTGTTGGGAAACGCCTGGGCGACTTTCGCTTCGATCCCCAATCCGTTTTGCACCAGTAAAATGACCGTCTTTTCCTTGACCGCCGGACGGATCAATTCCGCGACATCCAACTCGGGCAATGCCTTGACCGCAACCAGAATGGTATCGGCGGAGAAAGTGTATTCCGAGACTTCCCGATGCACCGAAAAGGGGTGATAATGGAAGTTGCCATGAATGCTCTCCACATGGTATCCGTTTTGGCGTACCGCTTCGTAGTCGGCTTGAGAATGGTGTACCGTGGAGACGGCGGCCCCCGATTGCGCCAGCTTGCCGCCGTAATATCCGCCGATGGCACCCGCCCCCACAACGAGAATCTTCGGCTTGGATGGGCCGTGATGGTGGGGAGGGGTGGCCTTGTTGGGTGCTTCTTCTGAGGGACTTGGATGATCGTTCATTCTTGTGACACTTTTAATCTGGAGGTGTTTTGTGAAAAAAATAAATGTTTGGGTTGCTTTTGGGTGTATCGCCCTGGCAGCCGGTTATGCCGGAGAGGGCTTTGCTGCGGATGCCAAAAATGGCAAACAACTCCATGATGCCAGTTGCCTCACCGAATGTCACGCCGGTCGTGTCAACGGCGATTCCAACCAACTATACACCCGTGAGAATCGCAAAAAAACCCTGGAAGCACTCCGTGGCCAGGTGGCGACGTGCAATCAGATGGTTTTATCCTCCAAATGGTTCCCCGATGATGAAAACGATGTGGTGGAATATCTGAATCAGGAATTTTACCACTTCAAGTAGTGGACGGTGCGGGTGCGCTAGAACTGTTTTGGCTTTGGGCCAGGGCCTTTTCCAGAATCAGGGCGTCATCCTCTGAGAAGGAGCAGAGAATCACGTTGGAGACGCTGCCGGGGGCGTCGCGGAGGAAATTTTGGATGGTTGTGATGGCGATGACCGCAGCCTGGTCCTTCGGGAAGCCGTAGACCCCGGTGGAAATACCGGGAAACGCGATGCTGCGCCCCCCTGTTTCTTTGGCTAGGTTCAGGGCATTGGCATAACAATCGGCCAGATGCTTGTGCGGTTCTGGATCCTGGTGGAAAATCGGCCCCACCGTGTGGATGACAGAACGGGCGGGGAGGTTTCCCCCAGACGTGAGGACTGCCGCCCCGGTGGGTAACCCTTCGGGGTAAGTCTCTGCTCGAATTTTTCGACACGCTTCCAGGATGGCCGGTCCCCCTTGCCTGTGGATGGCTCCATCAACCCCGCCACCCCCCATGAGGGAGGCATTGGCGGCGTTGACGATGATGTCCACATGAAGCTGAGTGATGTCACCCACCCGAATAGTTATGGCTTGCGTCACAACGCCACCCGCTTTCCGTTGAGCCGAAAACAGCGCACCGACGGCCTTTTCTGAGTCCTGATCCCCATAAACCGTTATGATTTACAGGACGGCGTAGGAGACCACAAGGGCGACGACGGAAAATCTTACGGCCATCATGGTGGAGAAGATGACCCGACCCAAGATTTTCCTGGTGTGTTCGTTTTGGATGATGGCGGGGCTTTGAAGATTGCTTGTCATGATTATGCTCCATAAACTAAATTATTGTTTTATATGATCCGCGAGTTTGATCACTATGAAGCCGATCAAAAGAAGCGGTAGTTTTTTCAGTTGTTGTACAACATATTGCACTGCCTGTGCCGGGTTTGAAGAATATACCAATCAAAAATATAAGAATGTATATTTTTGAATAATATCAATAGGATGTTATTAACTTATTTTTATTTTTCAAAATGGTACCACACATTTTTTTTACTTGGGATGCTGGCCATTCCAATTTCCGTTAATATGAAAATTCTTTCATAAACTATTGTTAACATTTAAAATTTAAATAGGTTTCCCGAAGTTTCCCTGTGAGACATTATGTCTGATACACTTTGTTCCATTCGGACACTCTGTTTCAGTCCCGGATTGCCTTCCGATAACCACCCTGCCATAATGCCGGTTTGGGTTGTTGAGGCTTCGGTAGAACAACCGATAACCTGTAACGAAGGAGACAGACACTATGAAGATTGAAATTCCCATTGTAAAAACGGTGACAAAGCCTGACGGCGAGAAGGTGATGGTGATTGTCGTGAGTGCGTTTGGTGTGATTTATCTGGGGGCTTTGTGTCTTTTCCTGACCGCGCTGACGACCATTGGCTGGATGTTGGTCAAAGTGATCGGTGGATCATTGATGCGGTTGTTCTGATTCCTCAGATATTATAGATTGCGGCGTTTTTGTTTCGTTCCGGGGGTCTCCCGGAACTTTTGGTTTACCATCCATGTTGGCAACAAACAGGGGTATTCAAGATGAAACGTTTATTGGTGACGGGTGTTATGCTTTTTTCGCAGTTGTTGGTCGGCGATCTCCTGGCTGGGCCAAACCAGGATTTTACGTTGGTCAATAAAACGGGGTATGTCCTCGATCAAGTCTACGTTTCACCGGCGAATTCCGATGACTGGGAAGAAGATGTCCTGGGGCAGGATACCATGGGGGACGGCGACGTTGTTCCCATTCATTTCTCTCGCAATGCGACCGCCTGCGAATGGGATTTGAAAGTGGTCTATTATGATGACCAATCATCCGCAGTCTGGTCCAACATTGATCTGTGTTCGGTTTCAAAAATCACCATCCGCTGGAATAAAAGCTCCGGCGAAACAACCGCCCAATACGACTGAGTTGTTTTTTTAAGTCCCCGCTATAGCTTTCGGTTCCATGAGACAAACTGTCTCATGGAACAGATTGTCCCGCACAGTTTGTATCATCTCCCGAATAACACCCTATAGATGCCACTATATTTGTAAATATAAACAGAGGCTCGATTTATTCCCCTTTTCAGGGGGTATTGAGCCTTTGTTTTTCAGTTCTTGGTCCCCTGGGGAAAGGCTTCGATGGTTTTTGCTATTTCTATCGTAACATATTGCAAAAATTTAAAAATATTGTGTGTTATATTTATTTATTGATCATCTCGTTTGGGTGGCACAGGCGATGCGTTAGTGATCATAGAGGGGCGGTTTTAAAGTTTTTTGAAGCCTCGATCCAAAAAAAGTAGTGATGGACTTATCATAATGGGAGTACACAGCCATGGTCACCACCCTGCAAAGCCCGGCCCTGATCGAAAGCGCACTGGTCAAAAAAGTGATTGGAACCACCATTTTGTTGGGCATGTTTGCCGCCCGATTCTCGGTTGTGGCCGCCGTGGTCTACTATGCCATGAAATGATGATGCGCTTGAATCGCTCCCTGGGGAGACCCTATGGAAAGGGGTTCTCCGGGAAGCTGATCCATCAGATTGGAAATTTTAGTGAAGAACTCCAGTATGTCCTAAGGAGTGGGAAGGTGGGCGATGTTTTCCACGAAACGAAAGAAGCACGTTGCACTGGGTGCCGTGCTGGCCAGCTTGCTTTTGATGCAGTCAGATCTATCCTTTGCCTCCCAGAGTGATCTGGAGCGCAACGAGCCTTGTCTGCGTTGTCATGGTATGAAAACGTTTGGTTATGTGAAGCCGGAAACGGGAAAATTGGTGAATTTGTCTGTCAGCCAGGCAGCGTTGGATCAGGCCGATCACCAAGGCAATCTTTGTGTGGATTGCCACCGGGGTGGGTATCGCAAGATGCCGCACCCCCAGCACAAAGTGACGGCGGATACCTGTCTTGAGTGTCATGAGGATGAGCGTGGTTTTGAAAAATATCGGATGAATGCCATCACGGCGCATTTTAAAAAGAGTGTCCATTATCAGATGCAGCCGGAGCAATTCAATTGCTTTTCTTGTCATGATCCTCATGCGGGGCGTTTGCATAAAATGGGGGATTCTACGGAGACGGTGGTAGAGAAAAGCAATCAGGTGTGTTTGAATTGTCACAGTACCCTGCTGCCGTTTGAAGAGAGCCATGCGTGGCTCCCCAATGGCCAATTGCACCAAAAAGCGGTGCGATGCTTGGAGTGTCATACGCCGCGACCCAGTTCGGTCGTCCATGCGATCGAACCGGCAG
This sequence comes from Magnetococcales bacterium, assembly GCA_015228925.1. Classification (GTDB taxonomy): domain Bacteria; phylum Pseudomonadota; class Magnetococcia; order Magnetococcales; family UBA8363; genus UBA8363. The sequence continues at coordinate 8,030 of JADGCQ010000093.1, forward strand.
CCAAAGCGGAAAAGGATTGCGTGGCGTGTCACAGCCGGGATTCCATTCTCCTGACCAAGCTGAACAAGTATCGGTTGGGACGGGGGGAGGATAAGCTTGGTTTTGTCAATAGCGTGGTAATGGACGATTCTTATGTTCTTGGCATGACCCGCCATTCCGCCTTGGACAAGCTGGGGATTTTTGCGGTGGCGTTGACGGTCTCTGGCGTTTCTGCCCATGGGATCGGTCGTTGGTTTTCGCGCAGAAGGGGTAAGTCATCATGAACACGGAATCAAAGACGCAATGGATGTTGCTTTATCCGTTATGGTTGCGGGCGTGGCATTGGACGAACGCTTTGCTTTTTATCATCCTTCTGACTTGCGGATTTAGTTTGCACTTTGCGGATTCAGGATGGACACTGGTTCCGTTTGCGACGGCGCGGACTTGGCATAATCTTGCAGGTTTGGCTTTGACTGTGGGTTATCTGGTGTTTGTGCTGCGAAACTGGACCAGTGGCAACATTCGCCACTACAAGCCCGATTGGCGGGGTTGGAGTAGTCGTCTGCTGCGTCAGGCCCATTATTATGGTGTGGAAATCTTCCAGGGCGCGGCGCATCCTTTTCCGGTGCGGCGGGAGCAGAAGTTTAATCCGTTGCAACAATTGACCTATGTATGTGTGGTTTATTTGGGGTTGCCGACGCTGATTGTCACGGGTTTGTTGTTGCTGAGGCCGGAATTGGCCCCGGAGGCGATTTTAGGGATGGCAGGTTTGTGGTTGATTGCGGTCGTTCATTATCTGGCGGGGGTGGGCTTGACGGTCTTTTTGATCATGCACATCTATTTGGCCACGGTGGGAAAAACCCTCACCAGCGACCTTAAAAAGATGATCACCGGTTGGGAAGAGGTGACCCTGGCGGATCCCAGATGATCGGTTGTGAACATGGAGCTTGGTTGCAACGGCTCCATGTTTGCTTGTCCCTGTTGTCTGGTTGGGGATGTGGTACACCGAAAGTGGTTGTAACATGCGGTGGCTCGAAATCAGGCTTGAAGCCAAGGTGATGCAGGTTGACAGTCGGGGGTGCCGAATCCAAGGCCAAAACCGTCCCATGACCGTTTGTATGCATTCCCGATGAACCAGCCTATTCGGTATGGCTTTGGTCTGAGAAAACCGTTATGGAAACCGTTTCTATTCAACTTCCCGACGACGTTTGCCAGGGTATCTATGGGTCGTTGTCTTTGATTGGAAATAATGAAGATCCCCACTGAAAAAGACCAAGCCCGCCGAGGATGAGCAGCGTTCCCAACACCAATCCGCCGTGGATCGTTTCATGGTTCAGGACGGTTCCAATCCATAACGCCACGGCGGGGGCGGTCAGGGTCACCAGGGTGGCATTGGCGGCACTGACACGACTTAAAAGATAATAAAAACCGAGAAAACCAAGTCCGTTGGCGACCAACCCCAGATAAAGGATCGCCCCCAAGCTTTTGGAACCGATGGTGGTTGGCCAGGGGGTTTGGGATAATAAAAGGGCGGTTAAAAACAGGGGAAAGGCGACCCAGAGTGATCCAGCGGTGATCCACAGGGGTGATACGTTGTCATTCCAGCGTTTAATGGCAATGTTGCCCGTTGCATAAATGAAAACGGAAACGATGAGAACGGCAATGCCTATGGGGGAGTGTTCGCCCAACTTTTCCCCATGGAGAAAAAAAACCGTGAGACCACCCACACCCAGCAGCGAACCGATTACCTTGAAGCGGGGAAAAGGTTCCCCCAGCCAGGCGGCCCCCAGAATGCCCGTGACCATGGGGCCAAGTCCAAACAAGACCGAAATTAAACCCGATGGCACATAACGGGCACCCCAATAAACGCCAAACATGCTGAAAAACATGCTGCATCCCGCAATCAGGGAAACCAGCATGACCTGTTTCGTCGGTGCCGGACTCCGTTTCATGCCAGGGACCATGCATAAAAAAAGGACGGCACCGATGGCCATGCGGGCGGTGACGGCAAATTGATAGCTGGTTTCCGCTTGGCTCCATTGGATCGCCAGTGGCGTGCTGCCCCAAATGCAGGTCACCAACAAAAAAGCGGTCCAAACAGGCATGGGCCATCCAATAGGGGAAAAAGATCATCGGAAAGAGTGGTTCACCGAAACGCTACGGGACTCTTTACGCCATGCCATGCCGATTTGCAACCGCAACCTCCTCCCGTTTACACGAACTTCATCGTTCTGTTACCCTTACCAGGGATGACTTCTCCAAGAGGAACACTTATGAAATATCGTCGCGTTATTCCCTTTGGTACCTCTTTGATGGATGAGGGTGGGGTTCATTTCCGCCTGTTTGCCCCTGGTGCTGCCTCGGTCGCATTATGTCTCGACGAAGGCCAGGAGTTTCCTATGGACGTTGCGGGTGCCGGCTGGTTTGAATCGAAGCAACCCACCGCGCATGTCGGCACTCCCTACCAGTTTCGCCTTCCCAGCGGTTTATTGGTCCCCGATCCCGCCTCGCGCTATAACCCCAACGATGTCCATGGCCCCTCCGAGGTGGTGGACCCCCTGGCTTTTGATTGGCCCGATTCCCCGTGGCGCGGTCGGCCATGGGAAGAAGCGGTCCTCTACGAATTGCATGTGGGTACTTTCACACCCCAAGGAAATTTTGATGGGGTGATCGCGCGGTTGGACTATCTGGCCGATTTGGGGATCACCGCCCTTGAGATTATGCCGGTGGCCGATTTTCCCGGTGGTCGCAACTGGGGTTACGATGGTGTCTTGCTTTTTGCCCCCGATGCCACCTATGGGAGACCGGAGGATTTTAAACGCCTCATCGCCGCCGCCCACGAACGCAACATCATGGTGTTGCTCGATGTGGTCTATAACCATTTTGGCCCCGATGGCAATTATCTGCATACCTACGCCCCGGAATTCTTTACCGCACGCCATACAACACCCTGGGGGGCGGCCATCAACTTTGAAACCCATCCCACGGTGCGCCAGTTTTTCATCGAAAATGCCCTGTTCTGGCTAGAAGAATATCAACTGGACGGTCTGAGATTCGATGCCATCGATGCCATCTTTGATACCGGTACACCCGATATCATGACCGAGTTGATGTTAGCCATCCGAAAAGGGCCGGGGTCTCGGCGTCACATTCATCTGATATTGGAAAATGATCGCAACCAAGCGAAGTCTCTGCATCGGGATGATGCCGGTCAACCCCTCCAGGCTACGGCGCAGTGGAACGATGATTTTCACCATATCCTGCATACCATGACCTGTGGTGAAGTGGATGGCTACTATGCCGATTATACCATCCAGCCGCTGCAATGGTTGGGCCGCTGTCTGACCCAGGGGTTTGCCTATCAGGGGGAACCCTCCTTGTTCCGGCAGGGGAAACGGCGGGGAGAACCCAGCTCTCATTTGCCACCGGGGGCTTTTGTCCATTATGCGCAAACACACGATCAGGTCGGTAACCGGGCATTGGGTGAACGATTGTGCCACCTGATACCCGATCCCCTCTCCGAGGCGGTCACGGCGATACTCCTGCTGGCACCACACCCGCCGATGCTGTTCATGGGGGAGGAATTTTCCGCTGCCCAACCTTTTCTTTTTTTCTGCGATTTTGGTCCCGATCTGGCGGATAACGTCACCAAAGGTCGGCGGCGGGAGTTTTTACGCTGGGCGCGGTTTTCCAATCCCGCCCTGTTGGCAAACATCCCAGCCCCTTGTGCCTTGGAGACTTTTCAGGTCTGTATCCTAGATTGGGAGGCACTCGAACGACAACCCCATGATAGGACATGGAAACGTTATCGAACATTGCTATCTCTGCGTCATCGTTGGCTCATCCCGCGCCTGCACGGGATGGGTAACGGTAATCCCAAACTGCAATTCCTCGCGGAACATACTTTACTCATCCAGTGGCGTCTCGGTGATGGTAGCCAATGGTCCCTTCTGGCCAATCTGGGCGATGAGGCAATCACGGTGCCACCCATCCAGGGGGATCTGATCTTTGCCACATCCAATCTTGATTCCGGCCAGATTCAAGCGGGACAGTTCGCACCATGGTCCGTTGCTTGGTACCGGCAACAGGAAGACGTTCGCCCCTGACCCATCCCAGCAACTCAGATGCCACGGCACGAGTGGCAACTATCTGTGGCGTATGTCAGGAGTTGCCGCTTTGGGTGCTGTACGGAAGGGTGGGTGACCTTCTTCGGGAGGCGTACCAACGCCTCGACCGTCATACAACATCAGATCTTTGCCCCCTTGATTCCCCACGGCTCGCCCCTTTGATTCAAACATGGTGGTGGATGGCGACCGATGCGTTTCTCAAGAACTATCGCCAGACGATTCGGGGTTATCCGGTGGCTCCGTTGGATGCGGAGGAGATGGATCGTCTGATCCGAATTTTTGTGATGGAAAAAGCCCTATATGAATTAAGTTATGAGATGGATATACGAATAGGGATGCTTTGACGCTACCGCCGACGGCATTTCCCATCTGTATCTCCAAGGCATGTTCCAAATCTTGGAGCGAAATACTCTGTTCACGCACATCATGGCTGCGCATAAAATGGTCGCGCCACAGGCTGGGAAGGAGGCCATCGGCCAGGGGGGGGACGACCCAACCATCGGAAAACCGGACGGCAATGGCGCGGATGGCCCCTTCGGTGACATGGCCGAGAGTGTTGATAAAAAGACAATCATCAAAACCATGGCGACGGGCTTCGGTTAAATAATGATCAAAAATTGTGCGCCGGGTCGTTTTATGTCGCAATGTAAAATCCAAACGGTCCAGGCGGGTTGGGGCGTGCGTGACGCGGATGGTGGCGGGGGGGGGGACGAATTCACGGGTGGTGAATGTCGGTTTTCCCCCCATATCCAATACCATGCGCAATATCCTCGGACGGGGGTGGCAGGCCAAAGCTTGTCGTTGCAGTTGTTCTGCAATGGCATCCCCATCATAGGGGAAACCCAATTCCCTCGCGGAGTTGGCTAGGCGGCGCATGTGTGCGGCCAAGTGTTCAATCACCCCTGCGTGATTGACCAGACATGTTTCAATCAGTCCAAATGGTTGGGGGGGGGCTTCCAAAAACTGACCCTTATGGGACAACTCATCCCATTCTGCATCCATCTGGGAATCTGCCACGATACCCCCCCCCAGGCCCATTTCTCCAGCCTCTGGCCCCCACCAGGTGACTGTTCGGATGGCCACATTAAATGCCCATTGTTTGCCACCCGGGGCGAGTAAACCGATGCTTCCGGTGTACACACCTCTGGCGCGATGTTCACACTCCCGAATGATCTCCATGGTGCGTCGTTTGGGTGCGCCGGTGATGGACGCCGCTGGAAACATGGCTTCCATCACTTCGGGGAGTTCCATCCCCGCACGTAAACGTCCGGTGATTCGTGTTTCCAAATGGTGAATGGTGGAAAAAGAACGTCTTTCGGCGACATGACGACCTTGTATGGTTCCAATGGCACAAATCCGACCCAGATCATTGCGTGCCATATCGACAATCATGATATGTTCCGCCTGATCTTTCTCCGAGTTCTCCAATGCCTTGGCCAAACGGTAATCCTCCGCCACATCCGCTCCCCTTGGTCGCGTCCCTTTGATGGGGGCGGTGACAATTTGGTCATGATCCGCAGCGATAAATAGTTCTGGTGAGAAAGAAGCGATCATCCCTGCGCCAAAATTGAGCCAGGCTCCATAGGGGAAGCGATGCAATCCCTGCAAATGGAGGAATAATTCTCCAGGGTTGCAGGGTGCAATGTTGGCTGCGACGGTATGATTGACCTGATAGGTCTCCCCTCGTCCAATCGCTTGAAGGATTTTTTCCAAATCTTTTTGGTATTGTGCAAAATCCACATTCAGCCGGGAGATTTTTCCCATGGCTTGTTGACTTAACGTCATGGGATCGGGCAACACAGCCTGTTGGGCACCCTCAAACGCGGCCATCCAAACCAGAGGGCGGTTCTGTGTTGGGGCAACGACTGGAAGTCCAAAGGCTCCCCCGGCTTCGTAGGCGATGAAACCGGCGACCCAGTGACCTTGTTGTGCGGCCAACTGGGCTTGGGACAACACGGTTGGAACGTCATCGATGGTGTGGGCGACAAACAATGATCTGGGTTGATTGAGCAATAAATAACCGTGGGTTACATGGTTATAATCGCAGAGAAAACAAATTTGATTTTGCAACAGAGTGGGGGTGATCAACACGGTCGGCATAAGATTAAATGATTAAAAGAAAAAAAGGGTCTGGGGGATTGCCCCCAGGGTTTTGACTTTGTTTTTGACTTTGTTTTTCACGCGCCCCTTATCCCGAAGCATTTTTTTTTCGCGCTTTTTGTTTTTGCGAAAAAAAAATGCGCAGGGCGCGCGCCTTGGTTTGCCTTTTTTCGCGGTTTTTGCGA
>JADGCQ010000094.1 GCA_015228925.1 Magnetococcales bacterium
TTGCGCAAAGCGTTATTGATAATACAAATCCAAAATGGGCTCAGATGGTTTGGCAAAAAGGCGAGGCCAAAATACTGACAGGCCAATTGCAACGTCGCTTTGGCACCATGCCTGAATGGGTTCGCGAAAAGATTGCCGCAGCCGAACCATCATCCTTGGAGGCGTGGAGCCTCCGTATCTTCGATGCCCAGTCCCTGGACGATGTTTTCTCGGACACAGTGTGATATTGCTTTCCGAGAAAATTCTTCTTTCGGATCCAGAAAGGGTGGCCTACCTCATCATGCGGTATGTGGTGGAAACATACAGGCGTTACGATGAACAGGATGTCCGGGAGATTATTCGGCGGGTACGTCCCGAGGAGGAAGAGAAAATGATGTCACAATTTGCGCAAAGCGTTATTGATAATACAAATCCAAAATGGGCTCAGATGGTTTGGCAGAATGGCGAACAGAGAGGAGAACAGAGAGGCGAGCAGAGAGGCGAGCAGAGAGGCGGGGCCAAAATACTGACAGGCCTGTTGCAACGTCGCTTTGGCACCATGCCTGAATGGGTTCGCGAAAAGATTGCCACAGCCGAGCCATCATCCTTGGAGGCATGGAGCCTCCGTATCTTCGATGCCCAGTCCCTGGACGATGTTTTCTCGGACAAAGCGTGATTATAGTGGTCCCATCGCAGTTCCCACGCAACAGCATGCTGCCGTGTCGGGGGTGGCCTTATTTTTCTGGTATCTGACCGCGATTTCTCCCCCAGGCTGGCCGACATTGCGCTTTGTCGGCCAAATTCACCAACGCCGGGGGAGAGATCCTGTTAGGAAACGGTTGTTTGTCGCGCCAACCTTTCGGAGGCGCGTTGCAGTTTCATGGCTTGGCTGAGGAGACCATTGCGCCCCTGTTCTGCGAACTGGCGGCTAAACCCTGGTTTGCCCAGAAAGTGGTGCGCTCTGCCACTTTCGTCTCCATCCGTCAAGGATGCCAAGCGGACGGCTTTAAGCCAAGGGGCTTGTTTTTCCAGAACGGCACCCTGATCATCGGCTTGGGGCTGATTCGGGGCTGGGGTTCCCACCTTGACGTGGAAGATTGCGACCGCCTCTTTGCCCGTGCTGTCTCGTGCTAAAACCTTGATGGCGACATCGGCGTTGGTTCCAGGAGGGGGGGTGCCGGAGAACTTGCCAGTGGCGGGATCAAATTTTAACCATGCGGGCAGGGCTTGACCATCCGACTGCTGGGCCAATAGTTGCACCGAGGCATTGCCGTCGGTGTGCGCAAAAGCAGAGGCTGGGACGGAAAAATCAACGTTGTTGCCACTGTTCGTAGAAATATCGGGAATGCCATCAGCCAGAAAGAGTCCTGTCTGTCCCGCTGGCACGCTGGCTGGTGCTGCGGTGATCTGAAAACCACCGCCCGTTGGAGATGGCGCAGCAGGAACCGGAGCGGCTGGAGCGGCAGCGGGGGCTGGCGCGGCTGGAGCTGGAGCAGCAGCGGGGGTTGGCGCGGCTGGAGCTGGAGCGGCAGCGGGGGCTGGCGCGGCTGGAGCTGGAGCTGGAGCAGCAGGAGCCGGGGCGGCTGGAGCTGGAGACCGAAATGGCGGCGGCGAGACGGAAAAGCTTGATGTGAGACTGGAAAACGACGGTGCAGGTGGTGGCGACACGGGTGTTGTTGACAGTGTTGTCTGTGTCGATGCAAAGGTAACGATAGGGGCTACCGGGCCACTGTTCATACTGGAAAGGTTGGAGTTTCCTGGATTGAAGGTGACCACCGGTGCCAGATTGCTACTGGAAGGGGGCGGCGGCGGCGGTGGTGGCGGCGGCGGTGGTGCTGACACGGGCGGTGGTGGCGGTACTGGCGATGGTGAGGGTGGCGGTGTAGGCGGTGGTGCGGCTGGGTTGTTTGTTTTGATCACGAAGGTACCCGTCGCAGAAGCATTTGCCAAGTCCGTTGCGGTTACGAGAACTTTGACGACCGCGCTATTCCCAACAGGAGGTTGTCCACTGAAGGTGCGCGTCTCAGAATTAAAGGTGAGCCAGGAGGGAAGTGGTTCGAGATGATCGCCTTGGGTCGCTGTGTAACGGAGAACTTCCCCATGGTCACTATCCTGAAACGTGTTGATATCCACCTGAAACTGTTTGTTCCCGGAACCGGTCCAAGTTTGGTCTGGGATGGCGGTCTTTAAGGTTGGTGCATCGTTGCGACCATCGATGGTCACAGTGAGTTGCGCGGTATTGGTGAGACCGTCTGCATCGGAAACGGTGTAGGTAAAACTATCGGTAATTTGTTGACCGGTGGTCCGCAATGCCTGCACGGTAGCATCGTCATCGTTGATGATATAGGTATAGCTACCATCGGCATTTAGGGTCAGGCTGCCGTAACTGCCGTTCAGAGCAGCACCTACAGTGCCGGTGATGCCAGTCCCGGCGTTTTGAGTACCGGTGCGAATGGCAGAGACGGTTTTGGTCTCTCCCGTGGTATCCACATCGGTGTCGTTGGTCAGCACATTGCCCGTGGCGTTGCTACCCGCCGTGGCATTGGCAACGCCTCCCTTCTCAATGGCCATAGCGGTGTCATCCACGGCAACCGGATTGTCGTTGTTGCCATGGATGGTGATGGTCAGTTGGGCGGTATCGGTAAGATTATCAGAATCCTTGACGCTATAAGTGAACGATTCGCTGAGTTGTTGATCGGCACGACGGAGAGCTTGAACGACGGCATTGGTTTCATCCACGGCATAGACATAACTGCCGTCGGCGTTCAGGGTCAAACGGCCATAGGTTCCTGTCAGGGGTTGGCCGATGGTTCCTGTTGTCCCTGTTCCCGCTTTTGGTCCCGTGCGGATATCGGAAACCGCTTTGGTATCGCCGGTATCGCTATCGGTATCGTTGGTCAGGACGTTACCAATGGCATTGCTGCCCGCTATGGCGTTGGCAATACCCCCTGCTTCACCGGCTGAACCACGATCATTGATCCCTACGGGTGCGTTATAGACTGCATTCACGGTGAGGGAGGCGGTGCCGGTATTGGTGGAAAAAGCCGTGTCCGTGCCGTTGGTCGATGGATCCGCAGTGTTGGCGGTATCGTTGGTTGATGCGGTCCCGGTGGTTTGATCCCAGGCGCGATAGGCCAAGGTCGCGGTCTCACCATTGGGGCCGTCGGGGATGTATCGGATTTGGGTGGTGGCGGTGAGCAACAAGGCACTGGTGGTCGAGACGGTGCCAAAATTTTTCCAGGTGGTGCCATCGGTGGAATATTGCCAAGTACCATTGCCGGTGGTTGCGGTGACGGCCATACCGGACGCGGCCCCGGTATCGACATCGGCCCGTCCTCCCGTGGCCAAAATCGCGGAGACCAATGTTGCGCTGCTGGTGGTATTCTCGTTGGTTGCCGTTAAAGTATGGGTGGTGCCAGCGGTGAGGGTTGGCGCATCATTGACCGCTGTAATATTCACAGTCGAGGTCACGCCAATACTGGTTGCAGCACCGTCTCCCCCGGCATTGGCATCCGTGACGGCCCACGTTATGGTACGGGTGGTGCTGGTTGCGGTTGGGTCGTCACTGGAAGAGGCAAAGGTGACGGTTTTTAAAATGTCTCTATAATTGGCCAGAGTGGTGGTGGCCCCAGAGAGCGTCAAGACGCCTGTGGTGCTGTTGTATGAACCGGAGATGCCCAATTGGGTGGCGACGGCAAGGAGATCGCCGGTAGTTTTGCCAGCGGAAATGGTTACAGTGGCCCCGGAAATTTGGGTGTCATCAACGTCGGCAATGGTGATGGTGTTGTCGATGACGGCGGCGGCAGTATTTTCGGTGTAGTTCAGTGTCGCCCCGGCTGTGACGACCGATTTGTCGTTGACCGGGATAACGGTGAGGGTTGCGGTACCATTGGTGGCATTTTGGGAACCGCCCGCGCCGCTGTTGCCGCCGTCGTGAAAGCTGATGGTCAGGGTGCGGGTGGGGTTGGCATTGTAGTTGGTGGGGTTATCGTCGGTCGTCCAGTAGACCACGTTGCCCCCGACGGCTCGGGCGATGGTGGGGGTGGCCAGATTGGTGAAAGTGATCTGTAGATCACCATTGTTATTTCCAGTCACATTGACGTAACCCGCATAGGCGACCTGTTGCCACGCCGCGCCATCCCAGTAATTGACCCAAGAAGTTTGTCCCGCTGCCGCCGGGGTGTAGTTGATCGCACCCACAGTGGCGATGGAGAGATATTCATTGGCGCGGTAGCTGTCCTGGCTGACGGTCAGCACGGCACCATCCAGATTGGTGGCATCGATATCGCTCAAAGTCAGGAAATACATGGCATAGGCCGACGAACTTTGCTCTGTGGCACTGAAATTGGCAAAACCGCCGATAACCGGGGCATCGTTCTGCGCTGTGATGGAGATGGTGGATGTGGCGGCGTTGAGGGTTAATCCCCCGTCGTTGCTGGCTGTAGCCCCCTGGGCGGTAAAGGAACCGGCGGTGGTGCTATTGGCGGTGGGGCGGAAATAGACGTTGGTGGTCGCGGCAGCGGCGATGAAGGTACCGTTGGCAATCGCGGTTGAATAACTGGCATCGCTGTAGAGGGTGCCACCGCTGATGTTGGTAATCTTGAGGAATGTTTGGCTAGCATCCCCTCGGGTAATGGCGATGGCACCGGAGTCGGCATCCTCATTGATGGTGGGACTGGCCACGGCGATGCCCACCGAGATGGTGGCGTTTACCGTAGAGCCTCCCAGGCCGCCATCGGCGGCACTGGAGGAGGCCTGGGCGGTAAATACCCCATCACCGCCACCCGTGGGGGTGAATTTTAACCCGGCGTTGCCCTCGGCAAAGGTGATGAAGGTGCCGTTGGTAATGGCCGTGGTGCCGTCATTTTTGAACAGGTTGCCATTGGTGATGCTGGTGATCTTGAAATGGGTGGTCTCCGCTCCGTCACTGGCACTGCGGCTTAAAACCAGACCCGATGTACTTTGGGTGCCTGGGGTCGTGGAGGCAGCGGTAACGCTGGGGGTGTCGGCCACAGGCGAGAGGGTGATGGTGGAAAGTGCGGTGGAGCCTCCCAATCCCCCATCGGCGTTGCTGGTGGAAGCTTGCACGGTAAAAGCCCCATTTCCCCCCGTGGTGGTGTTGCGATTGGCGGTGGGACGAAAATAGACGTTGGTGGTGGCCCCGCCAGAGGCGAGAAAGCTTCCATCGGTAATGGCACTGGTGTAAGCCGCATCGCTGTAGAGGGTGCCGCCGGTGATGCTGGTGATTTTGTAATGGGTCATCTCCGCGCCATCGTTGGCATTGCGGGTGATGGCAATGGCCCCGGAATCCGTATCCTCATTGACTGTTGGGCTAGCTACAGAGGGGGTGTCGGCCACGGGAGTGACGGTGATGCTGGCCGCTATGGCGGAGCTTAAACCGCCGCCTGCATTATCGGTTCCCCCCTGGACGCCGAAGATTCCCGTGGTGCTGGAGTTGGCCGAAGGGGTAAACTTCAACCCGGCGTTACCTTCGGCAACGGTGATGAAGGTATTATTGGCAATGGCGGTGGTGCCATCGTTCTTAGTGAGGGTGCCGTTGAGAATAGTAGAAATCTTAAAATGCGTCACCTCGTCCCCGTCCACGGTATTGCGACTGATCACCAGTCCAGAGGTAGACTGACTATCTTCGTTGGTACTGGCGGTGGTTATCGAAGGGGGGTCGGCGACAGCAGAAATGGTGACGTTGACCGTTCCCAGGGAAACATTGGCACCGCCGCCACTGCCGGTATTGCCGCCATCATTGGCGGTGAGGGTCAGGGTGGTGACATTCGTGCCATAGGTGTTGGCCGTGCCGTGTAGATATTTGACATTGCTGGCGGTGTTTAAAAAGGTGTCGATATTGGCCGCCGTGCCGGTCAGGGTGATGGTGCCGGTGCCTGAACCGCCAATGGTCACGCTGCCGCCAGAAGTCGCGGTTAGGTTTCCGGCTCCTGCGGCAATGGTCAGGACCACATTGCCCGCCGCCGCATCCACATCCGCAAAGGTGGCTGCCGAGAGATCCACATTGCTGGCCACATCCTCGGTGACGGTGACACTCGCGGGCAAGGTGGCCACGGTGGGATCGTCGTTGACCGCTGCAACCGTGACGTTCACCGCAATGGCCGTTGTCGATGCAGCGGAGCCGTCGTAGGCCCTGACCGTGAACGCTTCAAGGGTACCATTGGCGTTGGAGGCCGGGGTCCAGACCAGTGATTCGCCCGTGGAAAGCAGCGTCGTTCCCGCGATCACGGCACTACCGCCTTTGGTCAGAGTGCCGCTGCTGACCGCCTCGACACGAAAAGAGAGGGTATCTCCGACATCCGTGTCTGCTTCGTCTGCGGCGGCAGCCAATGCGGCATAGGTGACGGTGTAGGCGGTGTCTTCGGTGGCACTGGTCAGGGTGGAGATGGTGGTCAGGGTAGGGGTGGCGTTGGCCGTTCCTGTGCCTTGGATGCTGAAGTTGAAGGGATTTTCGTCGCTGTCGTTGGTCACCATGGAAAAGGTGGCCGAACGGGTTCCGCCGGCAGAGGGATCGAATGTGACTATCAATGTTGTTGAACCGGCTGCCGCTACCGAGGCGGCGGGTGCTGTGGTGACGGTGAAGTCTGCGGCGTTGGCCCCGCCGATGGTTATTGTGCCGAGGGTCAGGCTTCCAGTACCGGTGTTGTTTACGGTAAAGGTCTTGGCAACGGTACCCCCCGCGACAGCCGTGGAACCAAAATCTGTGTTGTCGGAGGTACTTGGGGTCGCATTGCCATCGACGATATTGGTGCTGTTACTGGCGATGGCAATTTCTGGTGCAAGTCCCGCGCATAAGTCTGGAAGAGCGGCGTTAAGAAGCCCTAGAGTGGCATAACCGCTACTGTAGTTGGGGGCAGCAAAGTAGAGATTGTCTTGGAAATTACCAATTTGGACACCATTTGCATCGCGAATGACAGTGCCGGGTTCGGCGTCTATGGTACACCCAAGACAATGGCTAATATCCTGCATCCCTTGCAAGGTAAAAGGCAGCACGGTGTCTATCTGACCGGTGGAAAATTCCAGATCCCAATCTCCTCCCAGGTGGCTGGGACCGGTGCGATCCGTGGATGCGGCGACATCGGCATCTCCCAGCAGTTGGTCCAACGTGTTTACAAATCTTTGACCGATTTCATGACCAGCCACCGAGCAACCATAGAGGAGGAGGTCGCCACCTGGCTTGAGGGTATTGCCAATGGTCTGGATTGGGGCAGAATGGTCCAGTAGATCGGTCTCGGTCAGGAGATGATCGCCCAATTGAATACCGCCAGTACGGCCCTCGGTAACCCAGTGGATGGTATCCAGGCTGTGGTAGGTGGACAAGGCACGGGCCATCCCTTCCAGGGTATTTTCCCCCGATTGCAACACGACGACCGGAATGGTCGGGTCCATGCCCGCGATGAGCGTCGCATAATCCACCACTGCGCTATCGACCACCACCACCTGGCGGGGGGAATGATCGGGTGTGGTGGGGGTGGCTTGGTGTTCCTGTGCATCGGTGATTATCGGTTGGGGGTCAGGGTGATCGCTTACGTGGTGGTCGCCGGTGTCTCCCAGGACTTCCGCCACAGCGGCCCCGTCAAACATGATGCGAGGTTCCAGGGCCATGATCATGGGGGTGAAGCGACGCCCTTGGCCTGTTTTGGCGTGGCGGGTCGGTAGCAGCTTTGTTTTCATGGCTTGATTTTCCTGTAGAAAACTGCGTAAGCGTGACAATTTACGATGCTTTTTTTGCTGTCTCAGCGATTGAAAACGGTTCGTTTTCAGGAAAATGGAACAGGGTTTTGTGCAACGCATCCAATGAAAATCCGGGGGTGAAGGGGCTGCGGATCCCTGGCATGAACTCCACATCAAAAAGTTCTTGGATTCCTTTGATGGTCAGCCAGTGGAGCAGCTTGCTTGTGTGGATGTCGATGACCAGGAGACCGCACATCTGGCGAAGGTTTTTTGCCGCCAGTCGTTCGAGCAGGGGGATATTCTGTCCCAAGGAGGTGGTGCGCACCTTTGAAACGCAGACGATGGCGTAGTTGTCTACCAAGCAAAGTCCTCGGGGGAAGCCAGGACAGAGACATAACGAGTTAAAAACCCCTTTGTGGACAAAGCCAAGTTCCCCCATTCCAGAGTTAAGCACCCATAGGCGATCCTGGTGCCAGCGGGGGCTGTGGGGCATGGAGAGTCCCTCGCAGAGGACACGGTTTTGGTGAATGTCCAGTACCACGCCACCGTTGGCTTTGATCTCCTTCCAGCCTAAGGGGGTATCCCTGCGACCGCACAGGGTGGCAAAGGTGAGGATGCCATCGCGGCTACCCATGCCGTTGAGGTGACAACGATCATCGGGGCGACGAATGGAGGTAATGAAATCGGGTTGCCATACCGGCTGGAAGTTATAGTTATCGTCCAGGCTGGCAATGCAGTTGAAATGGGTATTGACAAACAACAGCTCGTGGTATTGCCCCCGAAACATGACCCCAGGGAGGATGTCGTGTACATCGCAAGGTCCAAGCAGATAGCCCTTGCGGGGCATGAAGACGGCATCGGCATTGAACTCACCAACGGTGTGCGGACCGATATTGGCGAAACGCCAAACTTGGGTTTGATTGCTGACCCACAACCCGGCGGAATCCAAAGCCAGCCCCATGGCTGGACCGACGATGCGCTCCTGAGCAAGCACTTGGGAGGCATCATCAGCCATGACAAAGAACAGTCGGTTGGACTGATAAGTGGAAAAGGCGAGGGAACCACCCATCTGGCGCAACCATTCCCCCATGCCAGCCGAGGGGAGGAGGACGGGTTTTTCTTTGGCTTCCTCGGTCCTGATGGCGGCAACGCCAGCCTCATGTATTGCGTGCAAGGGCGAGACCGTGGCAATGGCTTCCATGTATCCGCAACCGTCGGTTGATGTCACGTTCACAAAATGAATACCGCTGAATATTTCGCTAAATCTTATAGCACGTGTATATAAACTATCGTGTTATATAAACGCTTTACATCGAATTTTGCAACCAAAAGTCTTGTAAACGCCTTTCGTATTGACTATGGCGTATTCTAGTCCTTTCAATAAGCAAAGACAATAAAAAAATAAACTCCATCACGCCATGTAAAGTCTATGGAGTCTTGTCTAGCATGTTTTGATTATCTTTATTTTCGATTGCGGCATGAGTTTCTATCCCTAGACACCGGATCACGATCAATCCGATAAAAATATTGATTGTCAATTATTACTGTAGGACAAACATTGCCGGGCGAAAAATGTCAGTGAAAATAGGGACTTCTCCTGACAGAGGATTCAAGATTTTTGGGATTGGGGCGACCACTGCCATGTCCGGTAGAAGGAAAAGGTATGGTTGGTGGGGACAAATCCCAGGCGGGTGTAGAGGGTACACGCAGGGTTGTCGTCCTCCACCATGGCGATGACGGGCGTTTCCAGACGGTCCGCATCCGCCTGGATAGCGCGGATGAGGGTCGTTCCATGGCCCTGGTTGCGAAATTCCGGCAGCAGGGTGATGTCCATCAGGCGCAATTGAACGCCGGGTTGGTGGAGGAGGTAGAGACGCCCCAATACCCTCCCCTCGTGACGTACCAGATCCAAAAAGGCCCCCTCATAACCCGGTCCCCGGTAGGCTTTCTCCTGGAAGTGGCTTTGTGTGCGGACAAAGTCCAGACGCTCCACCGCTGACCATTCGGGTGTATGGGACAACACCTGCATCACGCCACGGGTGGTGGCAAAGATGGAGAGGAGTACCTCTCCATCCGCACCGGTCACCGGGTTCAGGGGATAACCCTGGCGTAACAAACTTTGACGATAGCCTGACATTCGGCCAGTCCCTTACAAGGGCTACGATGGGTTGATGGGAAACAGGCCATCCAAGGCGATACAAAAATTGATCACCAGGGCCGGCTGTCGGTTTTCGTGGCCGCCTGCGGAGCCGCTAGATGCTTGCCCGCCAAATGAACTTAAAGTATTGGCTGCCAAGGGAATGGTGTTTGTCGCTTGCGGGGAATAGAGATATTCTGGTTTCGTCGGTGCAGCTGAGCCAAAAGATGCGGATGCCAGGTATTGCGAAGTTGGGTTGGCACCAGTGACCAAGCCGGCTCTTACCCCAGCCGACTCGATGACGACGTTGTGATTGTGTGCCGGCATGTTGGAGTCGGAGAGGGTAACGGTGGTTGTCCCCACTTGACTTGCCACGCTTCTGGGCGTTAAGCCCGGACCCGTGCCACTGCCCATGGGCACCCTGGCCTGGAGATTGGGTAGATTGAATGTTTTGTTTAGAGTACCCCCAAACCTGATGCCAATGATGGCGTACAGTGCTGGATTTTGGCCGACGGCCATTTGAGAGCCATTGCAAGTGGCCCAACCATATGGGGGGAATGTGAAGCCGAAAGAGCGGATTTCACCAATGTATGGGTCTGCCATGTGAGAGTCACTCCTGATTCTAGTATTGGAAACCAAGTGATTGATCGTGTTTTTATGATCTTGACGGGTAGATGCCGTTGTTGCAGATAATATAGGTAATGACAAGCGAGGGCATGATGTTGGCATGTGGCATTGGGTTTGATAAACCACTGTCGTCGATGGTTTGGTCGGCCAACGTGCCAGGGGTAATGGTTTTTTGGGTGGTGGTGTATAAATTGAGGGGACTGGCATTGGAGCCTGCCCCTATGGCCATGGTGCTGGTGGGGGTGGGGGCCAGGGATGTGGCTAAAGCCGTGGAGACGCTGAAGACATGGGTGTGGCTGGGTAAATTGTTTTCGCTTATCGTTACGGATTCTTTACCGCCCATGCTCCCAATCGGTGTCGTGGGTTGGGCCGTTGAGTTGGTGTTCATACAAACAGGAATGCGACCGCGGAGGTCGGGTACGGCGAAGTTGGTCCTACCATCTCCACCGTAGGTGGTACCAATCACGCTGAACAATATTTGATACTCATTAATGGCCAGCAAAGCACCATTACACAACAGCCAATCTTCGGGTGCGTAGGTTCCGGCAAACAGTCTGATCTCTCCGATATAGGGATCCATGATATTTTCCTTAATGATTGATCTGTGAAAGGACTATTTTTCGACTATTATTGGTCTTGGATCGTCAGTCCCGCGGAGGGCCATTGCCCGCGGAGGGTAATTTCCCTGTAGGGCAATGATGGCGTTGACGGTGGTATAAGGTTGCATGTTGGCATGAGACGCACTGCTGCCAGCATTGGCTACCATACCCGCATTCATATTGGCTTGTTGACTGCTCTGGGTGGGGGCGGTGACATAGACCTTGGCTCCGGTCGTCGGAACCGTGGCTAAATAGTTGGATGCCGGTGTAACTTTGGTCCCAACATCGGACGCAATTTGCACATCATGGCTATGGGCGGGGATTTGAGTCGATTGCAGGGTCACGGCGACGGTGCCGACGGCCTGCCCCTGACTGTAAGAGATGCCAGAAGTGCTATCGTACCCGACACCCATCATGACGCGCCCCCGCAGGTCGGGTAGTTGGAAATTCGCTTGACCGTCTCCCCCATAAGTGGTCCTCAGCAGGGAATACAGGGCTTGGTTCTGATTGATGGTCAGGACTTGGCCTTCACACAGTGCCCATCCCGCAGGGGCAAAGTTAAAGGCAACAAGGCGGATCTCACCGAGATAAGGTTCAGCCATTGACAATTCTCCTCGTGTTTTGTTTGGTCGATAGTCCTAAGTCAACCGCGAATCCGCTTAACTGAAGACCGCCTGATAGATCACGTTCATGCTGTGATCGTGACAATTGGGGTGCTTGGCATCTTCCCCCTTTGTCCGGCTATGCGGAGAGATGAAAACAGTACCAGATCCCAAGGTGGCATGGGTGCAGTGGTAGCTGTTCTGCGCGATGGGTGCGCCGTCCTCGCCCTCGAAAAAAAGGGTAAAGGGTTGTTCTCGCGTCTCCCCAGTGGTGCCATCCGGCAAGGGGAATTTTTGTTTAGGCCGGACCTTACCCGGTCTCACCTCCACCAAGGTCATGGTGCAGGTCATGTCGTCGCTCACTTTGATCTGAAAGTGACTGCCAACATGACCGTTAAAATGGTCAATATTCATGGTGGAAATGTTATCTGAATCACGGTGTGTTTTTTCCTGGGACATTCCAAATTCTCCTTGGCTGCGTACTACGCTGTTGTGGAACTTTGCACACGGTACGGTCATGCAGGCCAATGATAATATTAAATTATACTTGGTATCTTTGACTCGATTAACCTTGGCATCGAACAAAGATAATCGTCATTATAATTGAAACATAATAGGATGCAAGGAATTTAGTCCGCAGGGCTATCGCGAGTCTTCTGGATGGGATGAATCTGGTTCAGATTGTCTTCACGTTATATGTGCCGTATGCGGGCACTACCGGGGGGTGAGAGGTTCATCCTTGACCGATTTTGTCGATGACTTCGATCAGTTTGATGGGTTGGACGTAGGTTCTTGCTGATCAAAAACGTAAAAAAGTTGGGAGATCACCGATTACTTTGTGGCGATTGTACCAAAGTGGAAGACGTGCAGCGATTAATGAACGGCGAGAGGGCACAACTCTTCGCCACCGATCCGCCCCATCTCGTCGATTACAATGATTGCAATAACCCTCAGAGTTATGCAAAAGCCGAAGCTGCCCGTAAGAAAGCTGCCGAAAACGGAAAAATTGTAAAGGGGTGGTCAGACGGGAACAAGGATTGGTCAAATACATATGGTGTTTCATGGGATGATGCCAAGGGCGGTTCGGAATTTTACGAAAAATTCATCCGCGTCGCTATTGACCATGCCATCAATGATCATGCAGCCTGGTACTGCTGGCATGCGTCCAAAAGATAGGCCATGCTGGAGGCCGTGTGGGAGAAGATGGGGGCTTTCGTTCACCAGCAGATCATCTGGTCAAAGAACAACCCCGTACTCACCCGGACCCATTACCTGTGGAAGCATGAACCGTGTTTTTACGGATGGATCAAAGGGAACAGGCCACCAAAGCTTGAAGGTGCAGAATCCGCATCATCCGTATGGGAACTGAAGTCACTGGCCGGGGACGAACGACCAGAGCATCCGACACCCAAACCGTTGGACTGCTTTGCCATTCCCATGAAGCAACATGTTCCTTTTGGTGGCCTGTGCTATGAGCCGTTTTCGGGTTCTGGGTCGCAGATCATGGCGGGCGAAATGACGGGACGCCGGGTGTACGGAACGGAAATCTCTCCACAGTACTGCGATGTGGCGATCAAACGATTCATACAGACAGACCACAGGCAAGATCGTCTACCTGGATAATTCGGGTGGAAAAACGTTTGAAACGGTAACCGCTGATAGGGGAATTTCATTAGATGACGAATCAGGGTGATGCAGAAGCGACAATCTGGTTTTCACCTTTTTTGAAATATCCTCTCCTCGGTCCCTCTCAGCGATCACTAGGTCATAGCTTGACTGGAGGTTCATCCAGAATTTTGCCGTTGTGCCGAAGTAATGAGCCAGACGAATGGCAGTATCAGCAGTAATAGACCTTCTTCCATTTAGGATCGCTGTAATCCGATTGGGAGGCACACCAAGTGCCTGGGCAAGAGCGTTTGCTGATAGTTCCAGGTACTCCATCTCTTCGGCTAAAATTTCGCCGGGATGAATGGGGGGGAGGTGTAAATCAGGAATACCACCATCAGTGATAATCGGTAATTTCAACATTGTAAGCGTCTCCATCATGGAATATGAAACAAATATGCCACTGATCATTGATACGAATGCTGGACTGGCCTTCTCTGTCTCCACCCAGTGATTCAAAGCGGTTGGACGGAAGCCCCATAAGATCCTTGATGCAGGTGGCATCGTTCAAGATACGAAGTCGTCGATGGGCCTGACTCTCGAATGCTTGAAACTGCTTGATGCGTTTCCCGGCAGCAAAAAGCGTTGTGTGCTTGTCTCTGAAAGATTTGACCATACCGGCCATAATAGCCCTTCTTTATGCATTACGTCAAACGTAATAGCCGACCGAACACGCAATATTTCCTTATGGCAGGCATATTCCTCGACGCCTTTTGCCTGGGCAATTCACAACCACCGAAGCATGATCACACGCTTGCCCGTGAAACGCCTCGGTGTGGGTAGGTTCTTGCTGATCAAAAACGTAAAAAATATTCACGTTTTTTTGTGTCGCCTAAATCAGGGCAAATGCTTGCGACAATTGTGAAAATCCCTGGTTTATGAGTTGGTAACCTTCCTCAATTTGTGAGGGTTGCTCCACGAGTTTTTTAGCCTCCTCTTTCCAAGGCATTGAAATAATTGGTATTGACAATTTCATCGTCGATGCAATTGTCAGGTGAATCCATTTTCTGCCTTCCGGAGTAACATTATATAAAGACTGACCTTTTTTCTTATGAAGGACGCAGTGGTGGGCGTATCAATGGTTTGATTTCAACAGTTCATTTCGGTTGACG
>JADGCQ010000095.1:0-4247 GCA_015228925.1 Magnetococcales bacterium
CAAAACCCTGGGGGCAATCCCCCAGACCCCTTTTTTCTTTTAATAATTTATTTTTCCAAAGCATCCTCACCCCACAACGCCGCCCATTTGAAAAATCGGCATGTACATGGCTACCACCAATCCACCGATCAATACCCCTAAAATCACAAGGATCATCGGTTCCAACAAAGCGGTCAGATTATCAACGGCCCGGTCCACTTCGGCTTCATAGAAATCGGCGATTTTACTCAACATCACCTCAAGATTGCCCGTTGACTCACCAATATTGATCATCTGAACCACCATGCCGGGAAAAATATCACTTTCGCTCAACGGTTCCGTCAACGTCCGCCCTTCGGAGATGGATTTTTTTGAATTGGAAATCACCTCTTCCACAACCATGTTTCCGGCAGTTTTGGCAACGTTATCCAAGCTTTCCAAAATGGGTGTACCCGCCGCAATCATGGTACCAAAGGTTCTGGCAAACCGAGCGATGGCCGATTTACGCAAAATCATGCCAAATACCGGCAATTTTAAAGAAAGTTTATCCGCTTGATAATGGAATTTTTTATTATTTTTATAGGCATAAAAAAAACCTTTCAGGGAACCACCGATCAGAAACACCACAATCCACCAATTGGCCTGCGCCCATTCGGAGATGGCGATCACAATCCGGGTGGGAGCCGGAAGTTCCGCGCCAAAAGATTTAAACAATTCGGCAAAGGTGGGGACCACAAAGATCATGAGAACCCCGGTAATAATAAAGGCAATGGAGATGACCGCGATGGGGTAGGTCATGGCCGATTTAACCTTGGCCTTCAAGGCCGCCGCTTTCTCTTTGTAGACGGAAAGCCTTTCCAATACCGCTTCCAAAATACCCGATTGTTCCCCCGCCGAGACCAGATTGACGAATAATTCATCAAACATTTTGGGTTCCTTGATCAAAGCCTCGGTCAAGGATACCCCCGATTCAATATCTTTTTTGACTCGCGCTGTAATTTCCCGAACCTGAGGGTTTTCCGCACCGTTGGATGACAGTTCAAAGCAGGTGACCAACGGCAACCCCGCCCCCACCATGGTGGCCAACTGCCGGGTGAAAACCACAACTTCCAAATCCGTAATTTTGGGACTACCGAAAAGAGGCTTTTTCGTCACCAATTTTTTAACCTTGATGGCCGTCAATCCCCGCTTGCGCAAGGCCGAGGAGACCTCACCAGTATTCTCCCCCTCCATGTCCCCGGTCTTTTTCTCACCGGCCTTGGTCTTTGCTTCCCAGTGATAGACTTCCATCAATCCACCTCCCATCTCAAATGCCGACCCTATTCATTACATGGTACACCGATTTCCCCCTTTTTACCCCCTCCCCCATGGTCGGCATCTTGGAAAAAACACACGGAAAGGTTTTTTCTGCTCAAAAACCGCCTGCGACACTTGACCTGGACGCTGAATTTTTCTACTTTGGTGGGCTATCCATAATCCAGTACCCTTGGCTTAAGGGATCTTTTCTTTTGGATTTCTCTATTTATCAGGCAATAAAATGAAGAGAACTTTTCAACCCAGCACCATCCGCCGTAAAAGAACTCACGGTTTTCGCAAGAAAATGTCCACCCGTTCAGGACGCCAAGTCTTAAGTCGGCGGCGTTGCAAGGGGCGAAAGACGCTTGTAAATTCCTGAGGTGATTGAAATATCTGGATCGTGGCCTCTAAGCCCGTGGTCTCAAGTCTGGACAGGGTTGACCGTGATTGAACACCCGACCCCAAACACCCTCTGAAGGCCCGTCGGCCATCGTTGGAAGTTTTGCCTTTCCACAAACGGCAAGGTTGTTGAAGAGTCGTGAGTTCAAGCTGGTCGCTGATCGTGGAAGGAAGGTTCATACCCCTTTGTTCCTGATTTTCTTCCGAAAGAACGGCCTGGATCATTGTAGGCTTGGGGTGACTGTCAGCAAGAAAGTGGGTCAGGCGGTGATCAGAAACCGGGTCAAGCGGTGGCTTCGTGAGTATTTCCGCCATTGGCAAAGCGGAGCCGTCGAGCATTGGGACATTGTTATCATTGCCCGGAATGCGGCCAATCGAGTCCCTCATGAACGATTTGATCGTACTTTGGATAGTGTTTTAAACGCCCTGTTACCACGGCAATCGGCCCTGCAATCGGATGAACGCGCCAAAACAATCGTCGCCAACAGAGAACACCCTTGAAAATTATTTTTATCGGCCTCATCCGGTTCTATCAACTGTTTCTATCGCCGGTTTTGCCCCCGTCCTGCCGTTTTTTGCCAACCTGTTCGGAATATGCCATTGTGTCCATCTCCAGGTATGGTGTTTTGCGCGGCGGTTGGCTATCCTTAAAACGTATTTTTCGCTGTCATCCATTCCATCCCGGTGGATTGGATCCCGTACCATAACCCTTTTTAAGCGCAGGTTGCCTCATGGACCAGAGAACCCTCCTGGCCATCATACTTTCTCTTTTGTTGGTGGTTGCGTATCAATCCGTCATGGAGGTTTATTTCCCACCTCCTGAAGTTGCCCTCAGTCAAAACGCCGAAGGGGATCTTCCAGCAAACCCCTCCTCCGGCAAAGAACCGGAAGCAGGGCAGATCCCCCCCGTCGCAAATGCCGATCCAGGGGCCGCTGGGACACCCATGGCCAAACGGCCAGTTCCCATCGCCGAAGATCAACCAGCACTGCCTCAGGCCGTTTCCGACCAACAGGACAGTGCCTCCGAGCCTTTCGTCCCATTCAAGACGGAATTGGTTGATGGCAAAATAACGCTCAAAGGGGCGGCTTTCTCGGATATCCGATTTTTAAAACATCTGACCCACCTCCCCCCCGACGGTCAACCGATTCAATTTTTCAATCGCCATGGAGAGGCCCTTTTCTTCAACGAATCGGGTTTTTTGGGTAACCAGGTCAAAACTCCAGACCGCAACACCGTTTGGAGTTTGGCCAAACCCGACGCATCCACCCCCGCCCACACCATTCATTTGTTCTGGGACAATGGCCAGGGTTTGCTCTTTGAGAAGTTGATCGCCGTCGAAGAGAAAACCTACATGATTACCGTCGAGGATCGTATCGTCAACACCACCGACAGCCCTGTTGGGGTCAATCATTTTTCTCACTTCATCCGGGTGGAACCTGTGATTGATTCTCATGCCATGGCCATTTCCGATTTTCAGGGGCCTATGGGGTTTTTGGATGGGACGCGCATTCAACATCCTTATCAGGATTTGCATGAAAAGGATGTTCACGAATCGGCGGCGACGGGATGGGCTGGTTTTTCCGACAAATATTTCCTCGCGGCGTTCATCACAACCGACAACAAAAAAACGCGGTATTACTTCGATTATGACAAGCCCGCCTTTCGTGTTGGCAATGTTTCCGAAAAGCAGTCCATTGGCCCAAAAAGTCAGTTTTCCCGATCTCTTCTCCTCTATATCGGCCCTAAGGAGATCAAAACTTTGGAGCAGGTGGGTCACGACCTGGAACGTTCCATCGATTATGGCTGGTTTCATTTCCTGGCAGTTCCTCTGGTGGAACTATTGTTGGTTTTTTACAATTTTCTCCACAATTTTGGTTTGGCCATTATCTTGTTGACCGTCATCATCAAGGGAATTTTCTATCCCTTGGCCAACAAGAGCTATCGTTCCATGAATGCCATGAAAAAGCTGCAACCCCAGGTTGAGGAGTTACGCAAGCGTTACTCCGACGACAAGCAGGGGATGAACACGGCGTTGATGAAGCTTTATCAGGACAACAAAGTGAATCCGTTGGGGGGGTGTTTGCCCATTGTGGTGCAGATTCCGGTTTTCTTTGCCCTGTACAAGGTGTTGTTTTTATCGGTGGAGATGCGGCACGCACCTTTTTTCCTTTGGATTCAGGATCTTTCGGCCATGGATCCTTATTATGTATTGCCGGTTTTGATGGGAATTTCCATGTTTTTGCAGCAGAGACTCAATCCGACACCTGCCGATCCGATTCAGGCCAAGATCATGATGTTTTTGCCGTTGATTTTTACCTTTCTTTTTCTGTCGTTCCCTTCGGGGTTAGTCCTTTATTGGCTGGTGAACAACGTTTTGTCCATCATGCAGCAGAGTTACATCGTCAAAAACACCTGATGACTGTGGGCACCCTAGGGGACGGTGGGTACGAGAACCTGCCGTCCCCTTTTGGCCTACCCGAAAAAGTGCTACCACCAGGGCAATTGCATTTGGAATCTTTAAAAAAATATTAAAAGAAAAAAGGGGTCTGGGGGATTGCCCCCAGGGTTTTGA
>JADGCQ010000095.1:4424-14408 GCA_015228925.1 Magnetococcales bacterium
GTGCATTGTGTTTGCCTTCTTTCGCAAAAACCGCGAAAGAAGGCAAACCAAGGCGCGCGCCTGCGCATTTTTCCCTTTAAAAGAAAAGGCACGGGAAAAATGCTTCGGGATAAAGGGCGCGTGGAAAGGCAAAGTCAAAAACAAAGTCAAAAACAAAGTCAAAACCCTGGGGGCAATCCCCCAGACCCCTTTTTTCTTTTAATAATTTTTCAGGGGGGGTCACAAATGATCGAATGTCAACACGACCTTGGTTAACACAGATTCACGGCCTGAAATTTGCAGCCGTGCCGGTATTGATGGTGGTTTCCGTCCAAACCAGCACAGGTTACAAAATTATCGCCCATGCGTGTACGTCTTTTCCCCCAGCTACGGTTATTCACCATAGGATTTCTGGTTTTCCTTCTGCCAGCCCTATCTGGCTGTAGCATCAAGCCCAATCCTTTGAGCCGGGCACAGTTGGACCACCAAGTCAGTTCCGATCTTCAAGCCATGTTTGCCAATATGGTCTTTCCCCAGGAACCGCTGACGCTGGAACAGGCCGTGGCATTGGCCATTCATAATAATCTGCAACAACGTGTGGTGGTGTTGGAAGAGGCGGTGGCGTTGGGGCTAAATGAACAGGCCATCCATGCCCTGTTCCCCCAAATGCAACTGTCCACCGATTATACTCAAAGGGATCGGGCAACCTATCCGGGACAGGATCGGTTTCAAAACACCGCCTCCCTGGAGGCAGCCTGGAACGTCCTGGATTTTGGCGTCAGTTATCTCACCGCCAAACAAAAAGCTGACGGAATCCTCATCGCCCAGCAACAACGGCGCAAAGCAGCCCTGGATTTATTGTTTGATGTGGAAACCGCCTTTGGTCAGGGATTGGTGGCACAGCGGTTGGATGGTTCCTTGAAACCATTGGTGGAACGGATCGAACACGCCTTGGCAAACGCCCGGGAAGTGGAACGTCAAGGGATCCAACCCGTCCAGGAATCGTTGGATTTCCAGAAAAAACTCCTTAAAATTCTGGATGGTCTGCAACGCTTGCAACGCCAGGTCTCCGGTTCCAGAATTCAATTGGCAGAGCTGCTAAACCTGAGTTCATCTTCCTTTCCCCTCTTGGAAGATCCAGGCTTTCTATTGCCATTGGACATCGCAAAACTCCCAGACGTTGCCCATCTGGAAGAGTTTGCGTTGCACCATCGGCCAGAGTTGTTGGAACGACATTATCAGGGACGGATTCAGGCCGATGAAAGCCGCAAAACCTTGTTGCGATTGTTGCCGGGATTGGAATTATCCAGTGCCAAAAAGTATGACAATGGGAGCCTCTACGTCAATCGGCGTTGGACCGAACATGGGGTCAATCTGGCGTGGAATCTCCTCAAGGTGATCACCGGCCCACAGATGCTCGCCCAAGCCAGTCTGGAGGCAGCCATCGAGGAACGCCGACGTTTGGCATTGGCCATGACGATCATGACACAGGTTCGCATTGCCCATCTGGGATTGATGGAATCCAAAGTGGGTTATGAGACGGCACGCGCCATGAGCCAGGTGGATCGACGGCTGTTTGATCATGCCCAAGCGGGACGCGAGGTCGCTTCCATGAGTGAGGCGCAATTGATCGAAGCCGAAGCGGATTGGCTGCTTCAGGAAGCCCGTCGGGATCTGGCCTATGCGGAGGTTTCATCGGCGGCGGCCCGCCTGCTGGTTTCGGTGGGGTTGAATCGCTTGCCAGCCCAATTTGATGCCATGGATACCCAACAGTTGATCCAGGCATTGGAAGACCTCAAAGCACGTCCCGCCTGGGCCACCTATGCCCCCCCCTTCCCTCTGCTGGATGAAATCGCAGAACCAAAAGCCCCCAGCCCCGATGCCACCGGACCGACACCGACACCGGCACCGGCATCGGTACCGACACCGGCACCACCACCACCCACCGAGGAGCAACCGCCATCCGACCCCTTATGGATCATCGAATCCCAGGGACAATCGGACCCCATCCAACCCTCTGGGATGGTATTGCGTGTCGGATCCTTTGCCCAACGGGAGGAGGCTCAAGGATTGTACACACGACTTGCGGACAAAAACTATCCGGTCATTCTCCAACCCTTGACCGAGCCGGATGGACAGATCGTCTATCGGGTCGATGTTGGCCCGATCCGGGAAGAGCGTGATGGCCTCGCTCTGGTTAACACGTTGAACGTTCAGGAAAAGTTGAACGCCGTTCCCGTATTGATTCCGCCATTCAAAAGCGACATGCACCATGCAACACCGTCGCATGAAAACACAATCACTCTGGCTGAAGAGTGACATCCAAGGTCACGTTGTCGCCTGCAAGTTGCACCCATTGGCGTGACGTGTGGTAGCCCGCCTTGTAAACTTCTATGTGATAATTTCCTGGAGCCAGTTTGATCCCAGGCTGGTATTTTGGATTAATGTTGAGAATACGCACCTGGGCCTCCTTGGGAATGGTATTCACGGTCAGGGAGGGGACATGATCAACCGTGGTGCCATCTGTGGGTTGCGGTGCATTCACGGACTGCACATTATGGTTGATCGATGGTTGGAACCAGGAAGATAACCATGAAATCGGACGATGGCTTGTTTGCCAAGTAAGACAAAACAACGGTGCCAGCAGCAGGGCAAGCAACGGAGCGATCAACAGGCAGTGCCGGTAATCGTTCAGGATTCTGGCAACCGGGGTCCGCTGCGCGTTGGCTGCAAGCTGTTGCGCGGGTGCTGCACTCTGTGTACTATCGGGCGTCGTCCCCCCGGGGGTGCGCAAAAGTTTCAGCCATTCCTGGATATTTTTCGGGCGTTTTTCATAATCGATAGCCATAGCCCGGTCAATAGCCTCTAAAAGACGGGCAGAATACCGCCCCTCCAAGATCTTGGCGATGGGGATCAGGGGATCGGGACGATTGGCTGTCAGCTCTTTGATCCGTTTTCCAGAAGATGGTGGCGGCGTATCGGTGAGCATCTGATACAAGACCGTCCCCAGCGCGTAGATATCCGTCCATGGCCCCTGATCACCATCTTCCATGAACTGTTCTGGAGGGGCATTGGCTGGTGTGGCGATGACCGTCAGTTTATTATCTTCCTTACCCTGATGCATCATAAATCGTCGGGCAGCACCAAAATCCAGCAATACCGGCGTGCCATTGGCCCGGATGACAATATTGTCCGGTTTAATGTCCCGATGGATGATGTTCGCGGCATGAATCAATTCCAATCCCGCACAAAGGGGACGGATAAATCGAAATATTTCCTCGTTGGTAAAGTGAACACCCCCAAACCATGATTTATGTTTCTTGATGAACTGAGTCAAACTGACGCCAACTTCATAGTCCATGACCAAATAGGCTGTGCCATTGGCCCTAAAGGAATGGATAATGCCGACGATGGCAGGATGCCGGAACTGGGCCAAGGTCTGCCCCTCCAGGGCAAATCTTTCCAGACCATTTTTAATCAAATCCTGGTTGGCGGTAGATCGGGGAACGACCGTAATACCATCCTTTCGTTCGACATGATTTCTCGGATAAAATTCCTTGATGGCAACCTTGCGGTCTAGCTGGGCATCAAAGGCAAGGTAAGTGATGCCGAATCCTCCCGCACCAAGAACACGCAACAGCTTATACCCCTGAAGCAGGAAACCACCGGGGAGAGCTTGGGGCGTTGCAGAGGCCATGTCATCCTTTTCAACAGGTTTGGCAGTCTATTTTGTCTTTATTATAGTTTCGGTAGCAAGAAATGACAAAATCAAGTACAATGCGCAAGGTGTAATCTCGACAAAATATGTGGCCTTAATGAGTGGCACTTCGTGGAAAAATCTATGGTTTCCTTTCAAGACATTATTGATGAAACAGGAAAATGTGATTATCAGGCCCTCAAACGGTTTGCCAAGGAGCAAGACCAGGAGTCTTTTGTGTCCCTAGTATCACCAAGGGTATTGGTTGGGTCAGGATTATACCGGGGATGGTTTTTGAATGATGAAAATCCAGACAATGGAAGTAAAAATAAAGAAACGGTCCTGTTTCAACCCTTGGATCGCCAGCAGAAGGCCACCCGATTAAAAATGCTGGAAAACCAGATCTACCCTTTGGTTCCAAGGCTGAAACCCGATCAAGGTACCCACGAAAACAAAGTCCGTGTTCTGACGGTAGGCCGATCAAAAAAGTGTGACATAATCCTCACGGATCCTTCCATTTCCTCGGAACATGCTGAATTTCGTTTGGATTTTGGCGATAGACCCTCTGAGATCGCTTGTTTTGTTCGGGATTTAGGTTCAAGCAACGGCGTATTTGTCAACGGCAGTCGTTTCGCCCCGTTCTGGACCAAAGATTTGGCCGTGGGGGATGAAATCCGTCTTTCCCGGTTTTCCGTCATACTCAGCAATTCTGCCGATATTTATCCCAAACTTAAATATGGATAATTCATGAATCCCACTTTAAACACAAAAGCGGCTCATATCCTTGCCAACAACGCCGCAGTCAAAGGCGTTGCCATGAAGGGCGTTCTCGGTCTGAGTCCGTTGGGTACCTTTTTCATCCTGTTTGCAATCGGTATCGGAGGCTACGGCCTCTATCGCACCCTCCAAAAGAAAAATTCCAATGCCGACAATGAAACCGCTGCCACCATTCAGTTGGATGGTGGATGACCTGTATCGCAAATCGGGTAAGGTAGGGCTGGCTTGGGCGGACTGATTGGGTCTGGACACAGTAGGGGGGCATGAAAAAGCGGCTGCTGTTCTCTTTTGTGATCGTTTTAGTCTCTTTTTTCCTATCCTGGCTTGGGGTGCGGCATCTGGCGGTATTGGGGATCATGGAATATTGGTTGGCAGATATCCGCATCGCCAACTTGCGCCCCCCGAACCACAACATCCCGATATCATCATCCTGAGCATCACCGAAATGAGCAAGAAACAACCACAGCAGGATCCCAGGAAAAGTAAGGTGCCACGAGTCCGCTCCTCGGCAGCAGAGTACCTGACCTTTGTGGCTGCCACCGGTGGCGGTGGCGTTGAGGCCGTCTATGCCGACGAGAGCATCTGGCTGACCCAGAAGATGATGGGGGTACTCTACGACGTTGAAACCCACACCATCAACTACCACCTAAAAAAGGTGTTTGCTGACAGCGAGCTAGAGGAAGATTCAGTTATTCGAAAATTTCGAATAACTGCCGCCGATGGCAAGAGCTACCACACCCAGCACTACAAGCTGCCCGCCATCATCGCCGTGGGCTACAAGGTCAACTCCGAGCGCGCGGTGCAGTTCCGCAAGTGGGCCACGGGCATCATCGGGCAGTTCACCATCAAGGCCTACGTGATGGATGACGAGCGCATCAAGGCTGGTGGCTCCGTCCTTACCGAACAGTATTTCGAAGAACAGTTGCAGCGCATCCGCGAGATCCGCCTCTCCGAGCGCAAGTTCTACCAAAAGATCACCGACATCTACGCCACCGCGATTGACTACGACGTGACGGCGCAGGCCACCAAACGCTTTTTCGCCACCGTACAAAACAAGCTGCACTGGGCCATTCATGGCCAGACCGCAGCCGAGGTCATCTACCAGCGTGCAGATGCCGGCAAAGACAACATGGGGCTGACCACCTGGAAGGATGCACCCAGCGGCAAGATCCAGAAATTCGATGTCGTGGTGGCCAAGAACTACCTCACCGAGTACGAAATGGTACAACTTTCCCGCCTGATCAACGCCTATTTGGACGTGGCCGAGGACATGGCACAGCGCAAGATCCCCATGACCATGCAGGACTGGGAAACCCGCCTGAATCGCTTTATCGAAGCTACCGACCGGGAAGTGTTGCAAGACGCTGGCAAGGTGACGGCGGAAATCGCCAAGGCCCACGCTGAAAGCGAGTTCGAGAAGTATCGGATCGTACAGGACCGGCTGTTCGAGAGCGACTTTGACCGGGCACTCAAGCAAATCGATGCCGCCAGCCAACCAGACATCGATAAGGAATAGGGGTGGTGTTCCAAAATAGTTGATTTTCAAACAACCAAACCAAATTCAGAATGAGAAAAAGGTTGAACATGAAATCGGGGAACGTACTCGATGGGGGGGTATGAAAAAGCGGCTGTTGTTCTCTGTTGTGATCGTTTTAGTCTCTTTTTTCCTATCCTGGCTTGGGGTACGGCATCTGGCGGTATTGGGGATCATGGAACATTGGTTGGCGGATATCCGCATCGCCAATTTGCGCCCCCCCGAACCGCAACATCCCGATATCATCATCCTGAGCATCACCGAAGAGACCCTGGCTTTATTTCCCTACCGCTCGCCCGTTGATCGCGCCTTTTTGGCCGATACCCTGGAACGTCTGGAAACCATAGGGGTCCGGGGCATTCTTATGGACCTCCTCCTGGATCAACCCACGGAACCAGAAAAGGACGCCCGTCTCCGGGAGATATTGAAGCATCTGACCATCCCCCTGATGGTTAGCTATGGGGATACCGATGCCTCGCTGACACCGGCGCAAATAGCCTTCCAAGAGATGTTCATCCCCCCAAACAGCCGCGGCCTTGCCAATCTGCTCAAAGATTCACGGGATCAAATGGTACGGTGGGTTCCTATCGGTGAAACCATGCCCGGTGGAAATTACATACCGGCGGTGGCAGAGGGGTTGGCCATGAAACTGGGTGTCCCCTCCCCCGGCAAAACCGTCCCCATGGTGTGGCATGGTGCCCCGGATGATGAAACCGAAGCGTTCCGTTCTTTCCCCATCCATATGCTTCCGGTCGTGCCACCCGCATGGTTCAAGGACAAAATCATCCTGATCGGTGCCGACTTACCCATGACCGATCGCCACCGCAGCCCTTTGGCACTCAAAACCGGAAAAAATACCCAATCCAACCCCTCTGGAACAGCCGGGGTTGTCCTCCATGCCCACTCCCTGGCACAGATTCTTGACCACCGGCAGGTGCCACAACTTGCGGATCACTGGCAACAGGTCTGGATATTGGGAGCCGCCATGTTGGGGGTCTTCATGGCACGGATCAATGGTTGGACGATATTTCGCCTGCTGATGGTTACCACCATCGTGTTGCTCTACTGGGGGGGCGGCTTCATTCTGTTTCAAAAAGCAAACGTGCTGCTGCCACTTCTGGCACCAACCATCTCTTTTCTTCTGGCATTTGCCATCCGTGAAATTCATGAGCGGCAACAGGATCGCCAACAAAAGAAATTTCTCAAAGAGGCCTTTTCCAAATATCTGTCGCCTCAATTTGTGGACCATCTGGTCAACAATCGGGAGTTTTTGAGTCGTCGGGCGGAACGGCGGGAATTGACCTTTTTATTCACCGATATCGAAGGATTCACCACGATGTCGGAAAAAAACGATCCCGCAATCATGGCGGGTCAGATGAACCACTATCTGGATGGGGTGTGCAATATTTGCCTGGGAAACGGTGGCATGGTGGTGGATCTCATCGGAGATGCGGTGTTTTCCATGTTCAATGCCCCGGTGGATCTCCCCGACCACGCCCAAAGAGCGGTGAAGTCGGCCCAGGAGATTCAAACATTTACCCAAAATTTCCAGCAATCGCCACCCGCCCTGGCCTTGGGATTTGGCCGCACCCGCATCGGTCTGCACACAGGTATGGCTCAGGTGGGTAATTTTGGCTCTACCCAACAGTTTAAATATACCCCCCTGGGTGATGCCGTCAACATCGCCGCCCGTATCGAAGGGTTGAACAAATTTTTTGGTACGGACATCGCCCTTTCGGAGGCAACCATCCGCGCCAGCGGTTTCACCCAGGGACGCCCGCTGGGACGTTTTGTCCTGAAAGGGAAGGAGGAAGCCCTGATAATCCATGAAATCCCCCCCCCAGGGGTGTATGACGCCGATTATCTGGAGCGGTATCGCATCGCTTTCCCCTGGCTCGCCGACAACCAGCATCATACGGAAGCGTTGGCTGCCTTTGAAGAACTGGCTCAAGAAAATCCAGCGGATACCTGCGTCGCTTGGTATTTGGCACGATTGCGCCAGGGATTGGATTGTTCGTGCGTGGTGATGACGAGCAAATAAGTGAATGTTCGTGAACCCTGGTGAATCATGGCCATTGGGATTATCCTTGGCTCCCTTCTTGGTGCGGGGGGTGGAGAATTATCGGATGGTCTTTATTTTCCGCTTAACTTTAAATCGGGGATGATGTAGGCTATTTGCACGAGTGATTCAACTTGAGGGGGAGCGATTGGGCGTGGAAAACAAATTTTCTCTGAATTCTGACTATTTGGTCTTTACGATCAACGGAACACCCTATGGGGTCACATCGCAGGATATCGTTTCGGTCGTCGATATGGTGGAATGTACGCATGTCCCCGATAGCCCACCGGAAATGCGGGGGGTCATCCCGTTTCGGGATGGCAATCTACCACTTTTTGATCTGCGCGTTTTCCTTGGATTCAAGGGGCGCGATCTGGAGATCCGCGAGTTGGTGGAAACCATGGAGATGCGGAAGCAGGATCACATCAACTGGGTCAATAAACTCAAAGATGAAGTTTTCAACGACCGGCCCATCACCGTCCAGACCAATCCGCACCTGTGCGCCTTTGGCAAATGGTACGACCAGTTTCACTCCGACAACAGCAATTTGAACAATTATATGGCCCGCTTCGATACCCCCCACAAGGCGATCCATAGCATCGGCATTCAGGCCACCAATCTGGTCAAATCTGGCAACAAAGATGAAGCGATAAAACTGCTACAAACGACGGAAAATGGACTCTTGGTCTCCCTGATCGATCTGTTCAATGGGATCGGGGGGTTGGTACAGCGTTACCTGTTGGAATACATCGTCGTTTTCAATTCTGGGGAGACGCAGTTTGCCATGGCGGTTGATGATATTCGATTTTTCAGTCGCTTAGACCACATTGAGCATCCCCTGCAATCCAATATCACCGGGGGCGGTGCCGATGTGGTTCAGGCCATCGGTCGTTACCGTGTGGAAAACAGTCAAGAACTTACCGATGTCCTGCTCATGGATATTTCTCGGTTTTTGGATCATTTTAGTTAAATGATCGCATGTTTCCTGACACTACGACGCATCCAGCCAACTCAGATAAGGGCGTTTGGGCTGGGGGATGGTCTTCATCGTCTCAATCCGTAATGCCACAATTTTGGGTTCACCCGGCAAAAGATGGCATAGTTTTGTTGAATATTGGCAATGAACAGGCCACGTGGCTAAGGTCTGGCGGATATCGGCTAATCTCCGCTTTCTGCTGCTTGGCGTAATGCGAGAAAAGCCTCTTTCAATGCGCTACTAACAGCAGAATCTGGTTCAGCCAGCAATAAAGACTGGTAATTTTTCAAATAAGATTCCCGCGTTCTATGAAAAAAATGCAAGAAGTGGCGCAAAAAACCGATACAGTCGAGAATAGCGATCTCGATCCCTCCTATTTCTTCATAGAACTTTGATGCGTATTCTGTAACCGTTTGGTCAATGCCGTCTGTTGTGACGAATATATAATTGTGAACAGAATGTCCGCCACGTATTATCTTGGTGACGGCTGCATCGATATCCTCGATAGTTACACGTTTCATTTTCATTTCATACGCAGTAACAACGGCATTATCTCCTCGCAGGTAAACCTCAACGTCACCAACTGATTTTGTTTGCAGGTCAGCAGCATTGTGAGATAAAAGCGGACGTGAAAACTCGCCAAGCCTTTCACCGACAACCTGATAAGCCGCTGCGACAACTAAAACCGGAAGGCGACTCGCACCCTTGCAAGCGAGATGCTGGCTTATGAGGGTAACAATTTGTTCGGATGATAAGGGAAGGGCATCTTCTGTGGTAACCGTTCACCCCCCTTGACAAAGTTGGTATGTTCATGAGAGTTTGAGCATGGTATTTTGGAGAGATTTTGGATTTATTGAGCCAACACCATGACCTTGAGTGATCACAATTTGCGCCAACTGGATGAGTCCTACATAGGATCGTTGGTGCATGACCAGTTGAGGGTTCTGTCGCTCGAACTTCTG
>JADGCQ010000096.1 GCA_015228925.1 Magnetococcales bacterium
CAAAACCCTGGGGGCAATCCCCCAGACCCCTTTTTTCTTTTAATCGTTTTATTTAATGTTATGCGGGACGCAGGCATTCTTCAACCAAATCAACGATATCTTCCACACTTTCTAAATCGGTGATTTGATCGACATCGAAAACCAGACCAAAACGTTCTTCCACCTGGGTGATGATGGCGACGTGTTTCAAAGAATCCCACTGCGGCACATCACCAAACATCCATTCCAAACTGACAGAGGCTCCAGGGAGACCCAGGACGGTGGCGATAATCGCCACGACCTGTTCCTGGACCTGCGTTCTTTGGGGATTGTGTTTCGGCACGAAGGACTACTCCCAGTTGATAGCGTACCCAACGGGCAGCCTCTCTTGCAGACAGCCCCTTCTAAACCAAGACGCCCTTGGATCGAGACGGCATCAGAACCGACGCTCAGAATGTCGTCAGTTCTTTGACGCTTCCCTCGGCTTGGTTACCCCATCCCGTGATCATGGAGGCGGGATTGTTGGCGACAACGGCCTCTCCATCCCGAAGTCCAGAGAGGACGGTCACATAATCCTTCCCCACCAGCCCACCCAGGCGGACCATGCGCAGTTCTGGCTCGCCATTTTCTACGATGGCCAAAACCGCTGGCAAACTGCCGCGCCAGATGACCGCTGCACGGGGAATCGTGGGGAGAGACTTGGTTTGCGAAGTCAGATCGGGTATCAGTGCCTCGGCGTACATCCCCAAAAGGGCGATCCCCTTGGGCGGATTAGCCAATTCAAGTTTGATAGTCACCGTGTGGCGTTGCGGATCGGCCATGGGATAAATCTGTACGACCGTTGTTTCCACCAAGGCGTCGCTGACATCCAGTTTGGCCTGCACGGTCATCCCTTTTTTGATGCCAGAGACAATCCTGGCCGGGACATCGACTTTGATCCGCAGGCGACTGGGATCGGCAAAGGAGATCAAGGGCATCCCCGGCTGGACCGTATCGCCTTTTTCCACATGCTTGACGGTGATGATGCCGTCAAACGGTGCAACGGACCGGGCATCACGCAACTTGGCATCGATCTCTTTGATGGCAGATTGCGCCTGGATGATAGACATGTGCGCCTGCTGTACCTGTATTCCATGAGCGTAGTTTTGCGCATAGTCGCTCAGACCCGGATTATCCATCCCCATCATGGATGAAAAAGGTCGGGTAAACTCCCGATCAAACATCCTGGGCATCCCCATCCCCATGTTGTCGGAAGCCATGGGAGAACCGGAATGGAGTTGCCGGGTCAATTGGACATTGTTGTTTCTGAACATGGACTGGGCTTTGGATAACTCCGCAAAGGCGGAATCCCTCTTGGCCAGCAGGTCGGAATCCTCGATAGCGACCAGGAGCGTCCCTTTTTTGAAGGAGTCGCCCTCGACACCAGCGATGGTGCGCACCCGTCCCGGGAGTTGGGCCGAAAGTGTGACATCTCGAAAGGGGACCACGGTTCCACCCAACGTTACGGTGTCGCTGACTTCCTTGGATTGGACGGTATAGACATCTTTTGCGGCATCGACCGCCATGACGTTGCTGGCACAGAAACCGGCAAGCAGTAGCATCATGCCCACGAATGGGAGGCGTTTACGTGGTTTTCCTTTCGCGGTCACGATCTGGTTTCCCCCTTGAAAAGTGTGACAAGAAGCCCTACGGCAGAGAGTTAAAGCATTCATTTTAGCCAGGTCACGGTATCACGAACACCTTGTGAAACACCATGAAAAATCGGGCTGAAACCGTTGCTTTGGAAAGTGTCGGAAAAAGCGTAGGTTCCCTGAATCATGCCCCCCCCCCCAACTTTCTAAAAGGAGGTTATCACCATGAGGCTTGGAGTGCAATATCCCCGCAAAACATGTGATGCAATGGTCGCTGGCGAGACCTTCTACTGAAAATAACGAACCGTCATGCCGTCGGTCTCCCCTCCAAACGGCCCCTGAGGGCGGTGGTCGGGGGAGCGAGGCTTTCCAGGGTGGATTGACACAGACGAATGTTATGTTCCTGAACAATCCGTTGTGACAGAATGGCATGGTAGAAAGTATCGAAAATGTTCAACACAAGTCCCAGCACCAGCAGGATGGGAAAGGAGAGTTCTCCCCGAATCATCCAAAGGATCAAGATCAGGTAAATCCCCACGCTGGTTGCCAGATCCAACGCAAAAGACCACCATCGACGCAGATAAACATGGTGCAATCCCAGCCCCAAAGACCAGCAAAGGACGGCATAGGTATCGGGGTCGCGGATGCGTGGCTTCACGATGGCATAATAGCGTTTTTTGGATTCTTCGGAGAGATGTCCAACATGAAGTCGCAACTGGTCTTCCAGATGGTCCAGGTCTTTTTTGGGGAGTTCCAGGTCGAAGATGCTCACGGTAAAAAATCATCCTCACGACCGATGCGCTGTCGATCACGACAACGGGCGATGCGTTTGATGGCGAGGAATGAGCCGCGTAAGGGACCAAATCGATCAATGGCTTGAAGTGCGTATTCGGAACAACTTGGATTAAAGTTGCACTGGACAAGAATGCGTCCACCGCCACCGCCTGTTTGGTAACGTCGGATGCCATTCATCAGAAATCGCTTAAGCACGCATCAACGTCCCAGGGTGACAATGATCGCTTCGCGATTCCAAAACAGCAGGAATCTTTTCTTTTCAATCACCTGGAACACAACCTGCCACCCTTCGGCGGCCAAGCTGTTGAGTTCGATCTCCAATTTTTGCAACGGCAGACCCGACGCCCCCAAAAAAACCGTGCCACACCCACCCTCGACGATATGAACGATCTTATATTCCTTGAACATTCGTGCCACCTTTTTTTCGTGGAGTTGCGGTTATTATCTCGCAGGGGTACCGCCCTGATAATCCTTTCTTCCGTGGCACTCAAAGGGCTACATGAACGGAAGGGTTGCTTCGGAACTGTGTTGCTGGGCAGAAGGGACCAGAGTGGACATGGGGAACCGATGTCTCCCTTTTTTGGGAATGATTGACGAGAGGTTTCGGGTAGAATCGGCCAACGGTTCGGATGCCACAGATACGGACGCCGTGACGGTGCCGTCGTGCGAGACCTTTTCGGGGATGGTCGATATCTTAGCCACTTTGTCGGGCGTTGACGAAGGGCAGAAACGATTCTTCAGCCGACAATGGACGGTATAGATGGTGTTTTGCCACTCCGTCAGGGTGACGAGCCGATAACCGTCTGCTTTGGCTCTGCGGATGATTTCTGGAAGTGCTTGCAGGGTTGCGGCATGATTGCTGTGAAAAAGCAGTACCGCGCCGGGATGAAAAAGGTTGATGACCCGTTTGGAAATAACGTCGGGGCCGATCCCCGTCCAATCCCTGGGATCGACGGTCCAAAGGATGGTCTTCATGCCGCTCTCCTTGGCGGTCTTGATGACCTTGGTGTCGAACAGTCCATACGGGGGGCGGAACCAAGCGACGGGGACTCCCAATCGTGTCATGCACGCCTTCCCCAGGCGGAAATCCTCTTTCAAATCGGTCTGGGATACCCAACTGAGTTTTTGATGACGGTAGGAGTGGTAGCCAACTTCATGTTTTTCTTCCAGAACCTTTTTGACGACATCCGGCGAACGCTCCATGAGTTTTCCAATGAAAAAGAACGTCGCTGAAGCATCATGTTTTCGGAGGAGGGATGCGATTTCCAAATCGCGCTCTACCGGGCCATCATCAAAAGTGAACGCCATGATCCGCTCTTCGGGGAGGGAGAGCAAATCTCTGGACAAGCTGACCTCACCTCCTGGGGAGAGATAACTGGCCCTTGAAGGTTCCCCAGCATATTTTGTGGTCCGAATACGCCCGTTCGCCAAGCCGATCGATGTCAGCAGGAGGGTGACAACACACGAGAAAACCACGATGAGGCCAAGGGACCGATGGGATAACATTTTCATTCCTAGGGGTGTTCCGTATCGCGTAATTTGAATAAATATCCAGACTTGTTGATACATTTGATCGTCATACCGCAAGAAAAAATAACATTTCAGGTTCTTTTTCTAGTGTGTAGGCTGTAGGGCAAACCACATGCATCCAGACCCCATAATGCTATCATTCTCCCCCGGCTTCCGATAGCTTTTCATCGTGTCATTTGGGTAGAAAAACTTGCTATCGACAACACGTTTTCCATGGACAAAACCGCACCAGTCTGAACCATATTTTCATTTTTCATCCGCTCTGGGGCCGAGAAAAAAACAAGTTTGAAATCTTGTGAAAAATGAATCAATCTAGCAGATTAAAAAAAGTCAATTCATTTTACGCCGGTTCGATGGGGTCAAAATAAAACAACTCAGATTACAACGGTTCTTGTGTCCACCACACCATTATCGGGTAGAAGCGGGGGTTGCCTGAGCGGTTCTTGAGGGGCCTCTTTTTTTTGCTGTGGACGCCATCGGTGTGTGACAGAAATACACCCTCATTAACCTTCTTGATTCAACTACTGGTAGCCCGTACAATGAGACAGCAATTCAACTGGTACCCTCCAAAGGCTGCTGCCAATTGGCGCAGCCATGGAGTGACGTTCGAGCAGGGAGCCAAGGCGATTGGTGATATGTTTGCGGTCGATTGGCTTGATGATCGTGAAGATTATGG
The DNA here is from genome assembly GCA_015228925.1 of Magnetococcales bacterium. Classification (GTDB taxonomy): domain Bacteria; phylum Pseudomonadota; class Magnetococcia; order Magnetococcales; family UBA8363; genus UBA8363. The sequence continues at coordinate 4,612 of JADGCQ010000096.1, forward strand.
CAAAGAGCGCAGTAATTTGCTTGGCATGTGTGATGGCGTCCTTTTGCATGTGACTTACACAGAGCGTAATGAGTGCATTTGGATCATTTCAGCGAGAAAGGCAGATCGTCATGAACAAGACACATATTTCCGCAAGAATTCGGTCTGACGGTGCGGTTGTTGAGATACTGGCTGACGGTAGTGAAAGGGCGTTTCCTGAAACGGCTATGCGCCCCATGACTGAGGATGAAGTCTCAGCGGCTGCCGCTGCCGATCCTGATGCACGCCCGATGACCCCTGAACAATTGAAAACAGCGAAGTATAAACCAAGAACAAAAATTTTGCGTCGCGCTCTTGGATTGACGCAGGAAGAATTTTCGGTACGTTATCATATTCCAATCGGTACGCTGAGGGATTGGGAGCAAGGGCGTTCGGAACCCGACCAACCTGCGCGTGCTTATCTTTCCGTCATTGCAGGCGACCCCGAAGGGGTGTCGCGTACCCTTTCTGTCGGTCCTAAAACGATATGAGGGACTGAAATGATCATGAACAATCGGGAAAGGGTGTATAGTGAGGATTTTAAGCTGACTCCACTGGAACGCTGGGCGGTCAGTCAGCGACTTTCCAAAGTGATCGCACCGTTGCGCATAATGGGCCAGCACAAGCCCACAGCCAGAGTCTTGGAATTGGGTTGTGGGTTTTCCGGGGCCAATTTGGCGTTCATAAAACCGCAGTTTCCCCAGATGCACTTTTCTGGCATGGATTTGCGTGTGCGTTCGGCGGCGCACCAGGGGATCGATCTGTTCGAGGCCGATTTAAATCGGTGGCTGCCGCCATCACAGTGGGATTTTGTATTTTCTCTGGCAGTGGTTGAGCATTTGCCGGATCCAGGACACCATTTTCAATTGATCCATGATTGCCTGGGAGATGGTGGGGTGGCGGTGATGACTACCCCGACACCGCTCTCATTTCCGGTCCTGGCCGTTTTGACTACACTGCGCATTTTTGATGTCCGCACCATTCGGGATCATAAATGCTATCTTTCCCGCGAGGGGGTCGCCTTCTATGCGCAATCCGCTGGTTTGTCCATCGACCGCCACCGCACATTCCAATTGGGGATGAACCAGTATGCGGTCTTGCGTCGTTTGGGGGGATGAGGTCAGCGGACGGGTTCGGGGGTCACCGCTTCTTGCCAGGGGCGTCCCCCGATCAATAATCCCTTTACCGAGGCGGTACCGGAATCGGTGACGCTGAGTAGGATCTCGCCACTTTTGTTGCGTACTGCCGCATCCAAGGGGTGCGCATAGCTCTCAGGAATATAAAAACGTTCGATACCTGCAAGAAATTGTTGTCCTCGACAGGTGCCACGGATCGTGATGTGACATTCGGGATCCCGGTTGTTGCCAAACTTGAAGGAGAGGGGGGTGAGACAGACATGAGCGGGAATCTCCCCTGGGTTATCGGGTATCGTCTTTGGCCGACTGTTGGAACATACCGCGACGCCATAGTTGATGCGGTAGGTCAGATAGTGCCCCGCCAACAGATCACGGGGGTCGAAGCCTTCGATGGGGAGCCGGACTTCGATTCCGTGATGGCGTATCCATTGTTTGTTGGCGACCAAGCCGCTTAAAAACAGGATGGGTATCATCAACGAGAGGATGATTCTGATTTTGCGGCGTGTGTGTGTCATGGTGCCAACCTTTCGACCCAGCCCAATAACCATTTTTGCAGACGCGACAACGCCCAGACGCAACCCAGGATGGTCATGCCAGAAATGATGAGTCCGATCCCTGCGTCCATCAGACCGCCAAACGCGGTGAAGAATAGCAGAAGAAAACGAAACCCCAAGAGCAGGATCAGCGTGTTGGCCAAGCGCAAGGCGTGTTCGCGTACCAGCCAAGTGGCCGCCACGGCAAACAGGGCCATGGTAAAGAATGCGGAAAACCAATGGGATAATTTGAAGATGATGATGATGGGTGCCGTACCGGTGTAGAGTGCGACCAGCAGTCCCAACAACAATTTGGCTGGGGTTGGCAGATGCGGACGCAAGGCGATTCCTGCGAGTACCGCCCCTCCCAACGCGATGCCGGTCCATGTCATGGTGGCAGACCATTGGAATGGGGTATCGCCAGTCATTGTCGTGCCATCGATCACCATGATTGTGCCGATCCCCAGATACCAGGCCCAGGTTCGCAAAGGTCGGGCAAACATTTCTGCGGGTGGCCAGAAACGCAAGAGAACGGCAACCAAAGCACACGCCAGGGGTAAGGCATAACCGATCAGGAGGATACGTTGTGTTTCGTCAAATCCCCAGAATGGGGTCATGGCCAAACGGCTGCTTCCCGCAGCGATGACCGCGAAGACCCAGAGGGACGGGAGGAATGTCCGATGGGTTAGCGTGATGACCGGCAGGATGATGACCGCCCACAGCAGCACCGCCAGATCCCAGCCACCAGAGGTGTGATAAATCTGTCCGATGAGACCGATGGAGGTCAAACAGGCCAACGAAAAGAACGACAGCATCGATTCCCAGGCGAGGGAGTGTTCGTTCCCTTGCTGTTTGATGATCCCGTAGGCGATACCAAGGAGGATGATCAGGTCTGCACCCAGTTTGACGGCATCTGGAATTTCATACCAATTGGCCGAAACCAGGGAGATGATGCCGGTTCCCATGACCCAGGCCCCCAGGGACATGAAACCGTACAGAAGCCAGTTTTTACGACTGCCCGTCTCTTCAAAGGCGAGGATGGCCTCAGCCTGATCCGCAGAGATCAAACCGTTCGCTACCCATTTTTGTAATCGACGCCGCTCATTGGCCATGGCTATTGAAGTCCAGAAATCTTGTGCGGTCCTTTATCGATTTTTGCGGAAGGGGAAAATCAACCGCAAACGGGATCGTAGGGATTTTCGCGGATCGGAAATAGTTTCCATAAAGTCCCATAATCTTTGTGAAAGGACCAGTGTAAACAAAAGAATTGTGGCAGAAGCGATGGCCGTGATCAAGAAAAGCCCCCCGCGTAACCACCAGGAGGAAGTGGTTTCGTCCAAGATATTCATTCCCAGGGCACCGGTTGTCAATGTGCCGATGAGACTGAATGCTGTGACAACGGTTAATTGCGTGACCGTTTTGGATTGGCGTCGCAAGAGATCATTGTCCATGTATTGGCTCATATCCCGCAATTCTTCCTTTATCTCCTCATAGAGAAGGTCATTGCCGAGGTTTTTTCCAATCCGGTGAAACAAAGATTGCACATCGGTGCGCTCCGAAATCTCATGGAACCAATAGCGGTGGGTAAACCGTAAAAAGGCTTCAAAGCAGATGTGAATGCGGTGGCGAAACACTCGGATGGAATGGCTTTGATGAACATTGAGATCATGAATGGCATCGACGAGCAGGTCGGAAAAAATGAGGAGCGATGCCCGGTGAAGATGCGCGATGAGAAAAACGATCCAATATTGATGTCTGAACTGGGCCAGCATTCCCCGTTTATTGTTGATAAAATATCCCTCCTGGGCATCGCCGACGAGGAGTAGGGTGCGTCCATGGCAGATGAACCGGCAGTTCGGCCCCTGGTCGGTATTGCTCCAATACCGATCAAAGAAAAAACGTTTCTCAAAGTCGATCACATCGGGATCATGTCTTGGGATCGGCTCATCGGGATGTAATGTGTCGGTCATCCCCAGGCGTAACCATTGGTCCCAGGCCAGATTTCGTGGATCATCAATAGCCAGGAAAGCCATCATTGGCATATGATGGTTTTCGATCTGATGGAAACGCAGTGGGCTTGCCTCATCGCCGGCAGCGGGGACTATGGGGTGGAGCAGAAAGGACCAATGCGCGGCGGTGGCGGGAACCCGATGTTCTTTGGTAAAGGTTAAAAACTTCAAACGGTCTTCAAAATCGGAAGTCATCAAAGTTTCGCCCGATGTCCCCAACCATTCCGCCAAAACGACGTTATGAACTCCCAAACCGTCTTCATTCCATCCGGTGGGGTAGATCCGTCCAAAACGGTACAGAAGTTCCATGACGGTGGGGAGGGGGAGGTCGGTACCGCTGACCTCAACCTTAAGCAAAACCAGATCGATATCATCAAAGAAAATCAGTTCGATGCCATCGACGGCCAGACAAACCGGGGGGTGACCGGCACGCGGAACGATGCGCAGGGTTGCGATATCATGGCGATGAAATCGTTTGACTGCGGCATCACCCGGGGGGTCGTCGGGTCCGTGAATCCACGGACCACGGTTTTCACCGTAGAGAAAACGGCGGACATACGGGAGAAACACCGAAAATTCCTTGTAGTGCGTATCCTGGGAAGTTTCCGACGCATCGTCTATTTCATCGATCATACGGGGGTGCCATGGGGAATCGTTGCGTACAGCGTCAAAAAGTTGCCAATGGCTTCGGGGTTTCTCTTCGGGCAGCGGGATCAATCGCAATGGCCAAAGAAGGATTTGTCTGAAATGCCGGACCGTATGCCGGTCATGCGGAGGGGCGGTCATGGTGGTTATCTCGAATGATGCGGCATTTGTGGCATCCCTGCGACCGATTTTCGCTCAGGAACTTTAAGGTATCCATTAAGTGGGGAATGTTGCCTAAGTGTCAATTGGGTTTGCATCACCCATGAAAAATAGTTTGCAAGATTATTTTTGGCACTTATTTTTCACGATGAGGAATTTCAACCGGCACCGCGAAAGATTTCGCACTGTCACCATGGATGTACCATGAAAACACGGCTTGTCAACCATCCCTTGAGAACAACGGGCTTTGCTTTTGTCGCCGGTTTTGTTTTTACCGGTCTGTTGTTCTATACCGCCTGGGAGCAATCGCTGAACAACGGCAGACAGTTGCTCTCCAAGGAGAGCGACCTGTTGGTCCATGATTCCATCAACGCGCTGGCGGCGGGGATTCAAAGCACGTTGGATTTGGCGATGTTCATGCGGCTCACCTATGTGTTGGATCGGGATCAGTTTCGGACTTTTTCCGAATCTTTGTTTACACAACACCCTTTCCTGAAGGGTGCCCTCTACATGCCCAGGATCGGGGGCGATGAAGTACGCGATTTTGATAAGGAAATGGCCGATGCCGGGTTTACGAATGCTTGGGAAAAAGATGTGGATGGACCATGGATGGTCAGACATATGGAAGAAAAAATTCATTTTCCAATTCAATATATTGAACCCTTGTCGTTGAACAACAGTAACTTGTTGGGGCTTGACCTTTTTTCTCACCCGGATATGAAAATGATCATGCAACACTCGGTGGAGACGGGTGACCCGCTTTTTTTTCCGCGTTTGGATATCATGGGAAAACTGAAAGGTTTGCTGATCGTCCAGGCCGTTTATTCGGGCGGAAGGGAACCGACGACGCAACGCGAACGCCAAAAGCGGCTTCGAGGTGCCATTGCCATTTTGTTGGACCCGGATGCCATGGTGAGCTGGAATGGTTCCCACGCATTGGGGGTGAAGTTTTCCATGGAAACGGCACTGCGTCCGCCCGCTCGGAACATGGAACCGTTGCAAATCTTTGGTGACCATGATCCATCGGGCTTACCGAGGAAAATGGTTTTCGCCAGACTGAAGGATCATCGGGAGGTTTTTTCAACCGCTTGGCAGAAGTTTGTGTTGGATGTTGAAAAAAGGGTGTATTGGGAAGACCTGGATCATCTTTTCCTGCTGACGGCCTTGGTAACGGGTTTGGTTTTTGGATTGCTGGGTCTGATGCTGATGCAGGGGATGTATGTCAGAGCGAAGGTGCTGGCCCATCGCAATGAGGAGGTCGAGCAGGAAGTCCGGCGTCAGGCTTCCATGATCAAGTTGGTCCTGGATACCATACCGGTGCGGGTCTTTTGGAAAGATGTGCAAGGCCATTATCTGGGATGCAACCGGTTGTTTGCCTTGGATACGGGGTATCGGTCTACATGGGAGATTTTGGGAAAGTCCGATTTTGATATGCCATGGCGTGATCAGGCGGCGTATTTTCAACGGGAGGATGCTGACGTGCTGTCCTCCGGCCAGGCCATGATGAACTTTGAAATGGAATCGTTGACCATTTCGGGGAAACCGTTGTGGCTCAAAATGAGCAAAGTCCCCTTGTTGGGATTGGATGGGGAGATCATCGGTGTCTTGGGGATCTACGAGGATATCACCCAACGCAGGGAGATTGAGGCGTGTCTGCGGGAGCAGGAGGCACGTATGCGGATGGTCCTCGATAGCGCAGGCGAGGGGATCATCACCATGAATAAAGAGGGGATCGTCGAATCATTCAACCGGGCGGCGACCCGATTGTTTGGTTATCAGGCTTCCGAGGTGATTGGAAATAATGTCCGAATGCTTATGCCCGAACCTTATGGCAGCGAACATGACGGCTATCTGCGGCGATACATCGAGACTGGCCATGCGACCATTATTGATATTGGTCGTGATGTCGAGGGGTTACGTAAGGATGGGACGGTTTTTCCCCTCTATTTGACCGTTAGTCAGTTGGAACTTAAAGGTGAGTTGTTATTCACGGGAATCATCCGTGATCAGACGCGGGAGAAGGAAAAAGAAACCGAACTGCTCAAACTTTCGAGTGTGGTCGAGGGGAATCCCAACGCCATTATTATCACCGATCTCAACGGAATGATCGAATATGTCAATCCGCAGTTTATCGAATTGACCGGATATGATGTGGGAGAGGTTCTGGGAAAAACTCCCAGAATTCTTCGATCCGGGGAACATCCTGAAAAATACAAGGAGCTGTGGGAGACGATTCAATCGGGACAGGTATGGCGGGGTGAGCTGCGCAACAAAAGGAAAGATGGCACGCTGTATTGGTCGGGAATGACCATATCTTCCATCGTGGATGGGCAGGGTCATCTGATTCGCTACGTCGGTGTGTCGCGGGACATTACCCGGCAGAAGGAAAACGAAAGAAGGGCGCGGGAGGCCGAAAATCTTAGAGAAAAAAGCGATATGCTTTTGATGATGTCCCTGGAATCCATCCGGGATGGATTTGCGATATTTGACGCGGACAACCGATTGGAATTATGGAATAACGCTTTCCACGAACTGCATGATAAAGTTTCCGATTTAATTGTTTCGGGGACAAGCTATGATGAAATTCTTCGGGAATCGGTGGAACGTGGGCAAATCACCAAGTCTGCGGAATATCGGGATCCCCTGCTCCATGATCGGGTCAAGCATTCCGACCGTTTGATTCAAACTTTTGAAGAGGAATTTTCCGGCCATCGCTGGATACGGATTTCCGAAAGTCAGATGATGGATGGCAGCAGTGTGGTGGTTTATTCCGATATTACGTCGTTGAAAATCGCCAAAGCGGAGGCGGAGGCGGCGGCGCGGGCGAAGAGCGATTTTTTGGCCAACATGAGCCATGAAATACGGACTCCCATGAATGCCGTGATCGGCTTGTCGCATCTGTGTCTGCAAACGCAACTGACCCCCAAGCAACAGGATTACATCCAGAAGGTTTATCATTCGGCCACATCCTTGTTGCGGATTATCAACGATATCCTTGATTTCTCCAAGATCGAGGCGGGTCGATTGGATATGGAATCCATCGATTTTACGCTGGAGGAAGTATTGGGCAGCCTGGAAGCGGTGATGTCATTGAAGGCACAGGAGAAAAAATTGAGTTTGATTCTGGAGACCGATCCAGAGATACCATTAAGTTTGGTTGGGGATCCGCTACGGTTGGGCCAGGTGTTGATCAACTTGGTCAACAACGCCATCAAATTTACCGATGTTGGGCAGATTGTCGTCCGCACGTCTGTCGGGATGCGGGATGAACATGGGGTTCGGTTACGGTTTGAGGTGCAGGATACCGGATTGGGGATGACACCTGAGCAACAGAAAAGATTGTTTCATTCCTTTTCCCAGGCCGATTCCTCTACGACGCGCAAATATGGCGGGACGGGGTTGGGTTTGGCGATCAGTCGCCGTTTGGTGGCATTGATGGACGGTCAGATTGGGGTGGAAAGTGCGTTGCATGTTGGTTCCCGTTTTTTCTTCGATGTACGATTGGGTATTTCCAAACGGGTCACGGATACCCGGATAAAAGTGGGATCGCAGTTTCAGGGCATGAAGGTGCTTGTGGTGGATGACAATGACATGGCGCGTCTGGTCATGACCGAATATTTGGCATCGTTTGGTTTTCGGGTTACCACAGCCACGAATGGGGTGGATGCCTTGGAGGTGGTCAAAGAAGCGGATGGCGTGGGGATACCGTTTGGTTTGGTGGTTATGGATACCACGATGCCAGACTTGGATGGTATCAGTACGGCGCGAAAACTTCGTGAATCGTTGTCTTTGGTTGCACCGCCCAAGGTGATCATGGCGACTGCCCATGGCAGTGAGGATGTGGTCAAACGGATCAAGGAGGATGCCCATGTCGATGGCATCCTGGTCAAACCCATTCATTCTAGCGCGTTGTTTGAGACCATCTTGGATGTTTTTGGCAGTTCCTGGCTTCAGGAGGGTGTGCGAAAACCGGTTGTGGGAAGCTATCAGGAGTTTGGCAAGGTTTTGTCGGGAGCTAGGATACTTCTGGTGGAAGATAACGAGATCAACCGTCAGGTTGCCAGGGAATTATTGGAGCAGGCCAATATCACGGTTTTGTTGGCGGAAAATGGTCGCGTGGCTTTGGATGTCTTGGCCAGGGAGATTCTTGATGGTGTATTAATGGACGTTCAGATGCCGGTGATGGATGGGCTGACGGCGACCAGGGAGATTCGAAAAGATCCACGTTTCAGGGATCTTCCCATTTTGGCCATGACGGCCAACGCCATGTCGGGAGATCGAGAAAAATGTCTGCTGGCGGGGATGCAAGAGCATATATCCAAGCCTGTGGATCCCATTGAGATGTTTTTAAAACTCATCCGTTGGATCAAGCCGGTTGTGTTGCAGTCTGTGGCGGTACCGAGAGAACTTTCGGAAATGGTGGATGATGAAGCATTGGGATGTGCGGTGCCCGATGTCGTTGGTGTGGATACCCGTATGGGGGTGCAGCGCATGGGGGGGAATGTCTCCGGGTATTTAAGACTTTTGGCCAAATTTAGTGAAAATCAGCAGGGGGTCTGTGAGAATATCCGATTGGCGTTGGATCAGGGCGATAGTGCGTCGGCGTTGCGGCTGGTCCATACCCTGAAAGGGGTTGCGGCGACGATTGGTGCGATGGATCTGAGTGAACAGGCCAGGAAGTTGGAAGCTTCGATGAAAGGGGAGCGTGGCGGGGAGGAGACACCCATTTTGTTGGAGCGTACCGCCGAAAATATGCGTTTGATCATGGCGCATATTCAAAGGGCATTGGCGGATGTCCATGATGGGGGAAAAGTCGTTGCCGCCGTGGAAGAGACGCCGGATGTGCGTGAGCGTCGTAGCGCGTTATTGACCATGGCTGCGGCGCAATTGGCCGATTTTGATGCGGCGGTGGAACAAACCTTGTCCTCTTTGCGTGAGGGATTGGTGTCCGATGTTATGACCGATTGGGTGGAAAAACTGGAAGGGCAGGTTGCTCGCTACGACTTCGAGGGGGCTGCGGAGACTCTTAGGGAAGGGATGATGCACCTTGCTGGAAAGTAACCGAACCCAAGGTGGTGTTATGGCGGGATGATGCAGGGCAATCGCATTTGAAATTGGTACGTCCAAATTCCCGAAGATAATCAATTATTAAAAGAAAAAAGGGGTCTGGGGGATTGCCCCCAGGGTTTTGA
>JADGCQ010000097.1 GCA_015228925.1 Magnetococcales bacterium
AAATCAAAACCCTGGGGGCAATCCCCCAGACCCCTTTTTTCTTTTAATAACTTTTCAGGGGGGCAACAAATTATCGAATGTCAACACGCCCTAAAACTACTGAGGAAAGACCTTCCTGAAAGGTTTGACCACCACCGAAGCATACACTCCCGCCTTGACATAAGGATCAGCGGCCCCCCAGGTTTCCGCCTCCTTCTGGGAGTCAAAATCGGCGACGATCAAACTCCCGGTGAATCCTTCACCCGCATCTTTGGGAAAAGGGCCTGCCAGGAGAAGCCGCCCATGGTGTTGCAGCGTTTCCAACCGTTCTAGGTGTGCTGGCCGTGCCGCGAGACGCTTTTGCAGACTGTTGGGAACATCTTCCCCAATGATAGCAAACAACATGTCATGTCCTCATCATCAAACCTGTTTAAAAATCCCAGGGGCCTTGGTCAAAAATAACAAGGCTCAAATGCCAGATAGCGACACTTGAGCCTTGTGGTCAAACACCAAGGATCCACCGATGCAGCACCTTACCGGCGTTTCCAATTTTCCTTGCTGAGAAAATTTTCTCCCTGCTCGATGCAATGACCTTTCCAACCCGTTGTCCCATCCACATCCATCATGCAAATGGTCGGTTTATTGGCGTCGGCGTAGGCCATTCCCAGGCTATTACCCAACAAGGAGGCGATACCAACCAATTTGCCTTCGGAGTCCTCATAGCTGATATGATAGGATTCCCCCTTCTTGGAGATGATGGCGACACCTTCGTAGGTTGATTTGTCCACGGCACTGACACCAGAGACATCATAACTGCCCACAACGACAGGAGCGGCAGCAGGGGCAGCGGCGGGAGCGGCAGCAGCAGGGGCGGCAGCGGGAGCGGCGGCAGCAGGAGCAGGAGCAGCGGCGGGAGCGGCGGCAGCAGGAGCAGGAGCAGCGGCGGCAGCAGGAGCAGCAGCGGGAGCGGCGGCATCAGAAGCAGCACTGGCAGTCGCAGAAGTCAGCACACACAGGCCCAAAGACAGAAAAGCGGCTAAGGAACGGATTCGGCGGGTCTTAGGATTCAACATGGAAAACCTCCGGCTAGAGACTTGGAATGGCGAGAACCTTTACTGCGCGAGTACGATACAACCGCAGCCTATCCCAAGTCAACGTCAAGGCAACCAGAAAACTTTTTCACAGTTGCCTTGACACACCGGCCATGCAGCGATGGTGGCGAGACCTAGGTTTTCACGATGTAGGGATACCGTCTTTGTTTCCAAAAGATGAGGACGCCCACCATACCCACAAACCCAGCGGACAAGGTATAGATATCCTTATAGTGGGCCTTATCGTTGACTTTGACCACCTGGGTACCCTCGTCAGCCACAGACTCTTGCTCCGGCTTGTCGGCGACGACACTTTGTACCGGTTGCGGCATCGCAGACAAAGGCGGTGTGACAGGTTGGGGTTGCGGCGTCGTCCAGTCGGCAGTGATGGTCGATGAGGCCATCACCTGTTCCGTTGGAATGCGATCGCTGCCATCCGCCGTATTCACGCGACGCTCTGGTTTGCCATTTTGCAGTTGTGCAAACGATTGGTCCAACAACGCCGCCATCTTATTATCCCGGGACAAAGCAGAACGCCCACCAAAGACTACGGCGATCAACCGTGTAGAACCACGTACCGTCGAAGCGACCAAATTAAACCCCGAAGCGCGGATATAGCCGGTTTTGATACCATCCATCCCCGGATAGCGACTCATCAACCTGTTATGATTTCTGTGTGTCACCCCGGCGTAGGAGAACTTTTCCCGGCTGAAATAAGGGTAGAATTCGGGAAAATGGTGAATGAGGGCATAACCAAGTATCGCCATATCCCGCGCCGTGGTTACTTGCTTCGGGTTGGGCAGACCAGATGGATTGCAAAAGACCGTCCGCTTCATCCCCAACTCACGCGCCTTGTTGGTCATCATGGTCGCAAATCCATCGATGCTCCCCCCCATCGCTTCCGCCAATACCACGGTGGCATCGTTGGCCGATTTGGTCACAAGCCCCAGCAAGGCATCTTCCACGCGAATCTGCCGACCCGGTCGCAACCCAAGCCGGGAAGGTTCCTGATTGGAAGCAATCTGGGAAATCGGTAAAAAATCGTTAAGATGCAAGCGACCGCTTCTCAACCCTTGAAAGGTCAGATACAGGGTCATCATCTTGGTGAGAGAGGCGGGATGGCGCAGTTCGTCAGGATCGGTCGCGTGCAGGATTCGACCGGTCTTAGCGTCCATGACCAAATCGGCATAATTGGCAGGATCGTTGATAACTGCGTTTGAAGAACGGACCGCCTTTTTTCGTTTATTGGAGGAACGTTTGGCCGTCTGCTTGGAAGGTTTGGGTTTGACCTTGTTGGACGACAGGGTAAAACTAGACTTATCGATAAGCCGTGATCGTCCTTCGGTGGCATCCACAGAAAAAGGAATCAGTAGCAATACCAATATCCAAGGTAAAATGCTCGATTTATAGTTTATCATCATGAGTTTCCACCACACAGCATGAGTTGATTCCGTTAAAAAGGAGGCCGTCCAGGACCGCCAAATCAAAAAAATCAACCCTCGTACTCATTGACTTCTTCCCCGAGTCCGCCCGATTCATACCATGAACTCATCGCTGAGTAAAAGGGTGATTTTTCGCTTTTATCGAAAGCAATATTGCTGCCAACTGGCCTTAGTCATGGTGATTGCTAAAAAAACCTTATTTTATTAACGCATGTCAGAAAACGTAGGGCACCTCATTGTCACACGATTGACGGGTTTGGCGACAATCGATCATCAGCGAACCGGACGCCATCGGCTCAAAATTTTCAGCAGATTGGCGGCCAGAAGAGACATTAACGATTCTTATTTGAATTCTTTGTACTTGCACACGGCAACACCACAAATTTCCAGCTCACCTTTAACCTCGATCAGGGGGTATCGGGCATTGAGCGGTTTCAGGTATTTTTTATCGCCATGGAGGATCAATTGTTTGAAGGTCGGTCGGTTGCTCCCCTCTCTGGAGACCAAAAACTGGTTATGCCCAACGGTCATCAATGGATCGATGACAATGAGTTCCCCTTCAAAGAATTCGGGTTCCATGGAATCGTCGGGTACCTTGAGTGCAAAACAACGATCACTGGCTTTGGGAGCCACAGGAATCCAAGCGATGACATCCGGGCTGAAGCTTTCTCGGACTTGACCACAGAAGCGGGTCAAATCCTCCCAACTAATCAGCGGTATCCGGGCGATCAGAGGGTAGGTTCGCTGAGCAGACCCCCCTGGACCTGAACTGTCGGCATCACCCAGAAAGGAGGAGGTTCCAGAAAGGGCCATGTCACCCCGACCGGTATCCAACCAGATGGGATCCACACCGCATGTCAAAGCGATGGCAATGGTTTTTCGAGACGAGCGCGATCCACCCCCTTCCAGTTTATGGATGGCGGTTTGGCTGATACCAACCTTGTTGGCCAGTTCTTTTTGAGTGATACCCGCATGTTTTCGGGCAAGTTTAATTCGTTCGCTCAGGGTGCTAGTCATGGCAGTTATGGCTCGTTGTGTTGGGTTGGGCTCTTTGAGGCCAGGATAATTGTTATCAACATCAATTGCTTCAGTGCAGACCACTTACAAGTCTACCCCTGGTTAAACCACCATGATATGAATAATCCTATAGCGCGGAAAAGTCAAGATGAATGGAAAGGATCTTACGGCAAAAGTTCTTCTCTGAACTCTATTAGCTTGACCTCTTTAACATCACGCCATTTCCGGCCTTGGAAAAAACGGAGAAAACAAGAACTATTATAAACTTTACCGCCCGACCGCACGCTTTCAATTAGTTTTATAAAATCTTCACTTTGTCATGGTACGCTGTACATAGATCTAAATCATATAATGACCGGTAAAGAATCTCTCTATCAAGATGAGAGTCTTTTTAAGATTATTTAAATTGTATATATAGAACAAGAAAAAACCACACCCTTTTGACAGGGGTGGTTTTGTGGGAGATAAAATTTTAAATCATAAAGCAAACCCAGGTTACATGTCTCCACCGGGCAACATGGCCGGGGCCAAACCTTTGACAAATCGCGACAAGAAGGATCCCTCCTCCACCCCCTTGCGCAGGCTGGCCAATTCCCAACGCGACACATCCTCCCCCTTTTCCACCATGGCCACAGCCTTTTTGTAAAACATCCCCTCAGGAAAATTATGACCCAGGACCGACGTGTGATTCCTGGCCTCTTCCTTCAACCCCAAACGCAACGAAGTAAACACCAGACTGAACAATGCCTCTTCCACATACGCCGTGGTGTTCAAATCTGGATCCTGCAAGACCCGCTGAAAACGATTGTTGGCGGCGATGTATTCTTCCCGGTCCAGGTAGTACCGGGCCACCACCATCTCCTGTTCTGCCATCCGATCTTTGCAAACATTGACCATCCGTTTGGCTTGCCAAGCATAATCGCTGTCGGGAAACCGTGAAACCACCTCCCGGAAGGCGACCAGGGCATCCTTGGAGCGTTGCTGATCACGATAGGCATCGGAAATGCGCTGATAAAAGCTTAAACCACGCATATAATAGGCATAGGCGACATTTTTATGCCGAGGATGCAGACGGATAAACCGTTCCGCCGCCGAAACCGCCTCTTCAAAGTTTTCTTTGCGATAGTGGGCATAAATCAGGTTCAACTGGGAAGGGGTCGCTGAGGGGGAAAATGGATATTGACGATCCACATCCTGAAATTTTTCCACCGCCTTGCCAAAATTGCCCGATTTGACCGCCTGGACCCCTGCACGATACAACTGTTCCTCTGTAAACTTTTCCTTGGCACCGTCGGTCGATGAACATCCCGCAAGCACCAGCACCGTCCACACTCCCAACACCAACCAACGCCATTGAATCATCATTTTTCCCCTACGATTTTCCGGGCCTGAGCGGCCAGGTGCAAACGATCGATCTTACCGTTGGCCAACAAAGGCAATTCCTTGACACAGCGGACATGTTGCGGATGTTTGTAACGGCCCAAACGGGGGTTCAACCACCCCCGAAGTTCCACCACATCCAACGTCCTGGAGGCGATGATCCAGGCAAATCCGACCTCGGTCCATTTGGCGTCGGGTACCGCCACCACGACCGCCTGGGTAATTTCAGGATGTGCCACCAATTGTTTTTCCACCTCGCCGGGATAGACATTTTCTCCCCCGGAGATATACATCTCTTTTTTTCGACCGACGACATAGAAGAACCCCTGCGCATCCCGACGTACCAGATCGCCTGTTGCAAAATAGCCGTTGTGCATGGATTCGGCAAATCGTTCGCTGTCCCGCCAATAACCTTTGCAGACGTGGGGACCGCCCAGCAACAGTTCACCCACTTGATCAACCCCCACATCCTGTCCCTGCTCATCCACCACCCGCACCTTGGGACAGATGGGTTTACCGATGGAGTCGGGGCGATTCCAGGATTCTTCGGTGGGGAGCAAAAAGCAATTCGGCCCAACCTCCGTCAGACCGAACCCTTGTTTGAATGCCACCCCTTTTTGATGATAGGCGGTGATCAGCGGCAGGTTCAGCGGGGCACCGCCCGAAAGCAACACCCGGATGCGGCCAAAGTCGGTGTGTTGAAAACGGGGATGATCATAGATTGCCTGAAACATGGTCGGGACTGCCCAAAAGATGGTAACCCCATCATTCTGGATGGCATCCAGCACTCCACCCGGGTCGAACCGTTCAAACAGGATCATGGTTCCACCCAGGGACAATATCTGGAGCGTAAACACGTTATAGGCCCCGGTATGAAAAAACGGGGTATTGATGATGGAGACATCTCCCGGCTCCAACACGCCGGCATCGATGGTATGCGTCATGTTGGCCATGAGCATTCCCGCATGAAACAACACCCCCTTGGGATCCCCTGTGGAACCGGAGGTATAGAGCATCAACAAGGCTTCATCATCGGCCACTTTCCGTGGTGGGGGGAGCGGTAGGGGATCATGGCGTTGGATCGTCTCCACGGCGGTCCACGCCACCGAACTGGCAAACGTCGCCGCCCCCTCCCCCAGGAGCAATTTAGGTTGTACGTGGGTGATGATGGCTTGCAATTCTCTGGGGGACAGACGATGGTTCAAGGGAACCAAAATGGCTCCCAGCTTGGCACATGCAAAGAACAACGTCAGATGTTCCAGGCGATTGGGAGCCAACCAAGCCACCCGATCCCCCCGATCCACCCCCTGGGCCATCATCCAGGCGGCCCATGAAAGGATTTCCTCTTCCAGAGCGGCATACGTCCAACGCCGCTCATGAATCCGATCGATGATGGCCACCTGATCGGGAATCATCTTCGCCTGTTCCCGGATAAAATCACGCCACATCACACCCTCCCCAATGCAACAAATGTCCGTTTTGCTGGCATCACCCTAAAGAAAATCGACGATGGCGGCCACGGTTTCAGGAATTTTTTCAAGGAAGAACAGATGATCGGTCCCTGGAATCGTCACAATCCGCGCATCGGGGAGATCCCTAGCCATCTGTTGGGCGTTGACCACGGGGACCAGCCGATCCTGGTCGCCAGTCAGAATCAGTACGGGACAACCGATGCGGTCCAACGGCAAAGGTTTGTTCATGAATCCATCCGCAGCAAAAAACTGGTACATCACCTGCTGGGGATCGGCGGGATCGGCCACCCGTTTGGCAACCACATCGTCATAGACTTCTGGAAACTGGGTTTTAAGCAAAGGGCACAGCGTTTCGGATAAGGCCGCCGTCACCCTTTCCCGGGGGGGCAGGGCGTAGATGGCACGGACCTGTTCCTCGGACAGTGCGGGGAAGATCTGGCGGTATTTTGCCCCCCCCGAAGTGGTCCCCATCAGCACCATGGACAGCACCCGCTGTGGTGCTTTGAGGGCCAACACCTGCGCGATAAACCCACCCATGCTCAAACCGATGACCCCAAACCGTTCGATCCCCAGGTCATCCATCAGATTCAAGGCGTCATCGGCCAAGTCATCCATGGTATAGCCTTGTTGCACCGGGGGGGATCGTCCCATGCCACGATTATCGGGCAAAACAAAACGGTAGCGGGTGCGCATGGGTTGCAACAGGCGTTCAAATACCCAATTGCCGCTGGCAAAACCGGAGAGGCACAATACCGGCTCTCCGATTCCGACACATTCATAATGGCCCTTGAACTTCATGGAACATCCGGCCTCCTGACCGTCCAACCCACCCAGGGCAACCGATTTTACTCTGCGAACAGAGTTCGGCAATCGGCCAAAACCGCCTCGGCGTGACCTTTGACCCGAACGTCGTCATAAATTTTGCGGACCACCCCCCCCGTATCGACCACGAAGGTAGAGCGGACAATGCCCACGGAGGTTTTTCCAAAGTTTTTCTTTTCACGCAAAACGCCGAACTGTTCGCAAAGCTGCCCGTTTTGGTCGCTCAACAAGGTGAAGGCCAACCCCTGGCTGGACCGAAATTTAACATGGGCGGTAGCGGCATCCCGGGAGACGCCGACGATATTCACCCCGATCTGAGCGAAGTCTGCCACGAGGCATTGGAAATCTTTGGCCTCCTGGGTACACCCAGGGGTGTTATCTTTGGGATAGAAATAGATCACCGCCCCATGAACCCCCGGCAAGGAGGACAAGGCGACCCCTTGGCCATCCTGGTCGGGAATGATCATATCGGTAATCGCGTCGCCGATTTTAGGGCGCATGGTGTTTTCCCCGACTCATCAATCAACCTTCACGTTGGGCGTCGTCATATTTTTGTTCGATTTGCTTACCGTGTTTGGCCTCCTGTTCGGCCAGGAAGAAGAACACCTCGGCCAATTCGCCGGATGGGGCGGTCTTGGCCAGGGCTTGATAAAACCGCGAGGCTTGTTTTTCCCGTTTGGCGGCGAGGACCAAGGCATCTTCATAGCCGATGGAGCCACCACGATCTTCCACCACCAACATTTCGGCGATTTTCATATCGGGATCGGCGACGATCCGGGTGGAGACGGGGAGATGACCTTTGGTCAGGATGGCCTCCAGACGGCGTTTATGATCATATTCTTCGGCGGCATGTCCCAGCATGGCTTTTTTTTGATCTGCACTTTTGGAGCGATCGGCCATCCCCTCATAGAACCGGGCCTCTTCCTCTTCGTGTTTGATGGCGAAACGGATGGCATCTTCGAAGGTATTCAACTGCTTCATGTTTTCTCCTCCATGGCTTGGATTGACGGCCTTATCTTCTCCCCGATTGGGAGAAGCATCGCGTTGCCCTCCACCTTATTACCATTCCCAGGGCCAAGTTTCCACAGTCATTGCGTTCAAACCGCCAGCAAACGGTCGAAAAGGGTGATTTCTTGGGACAATGATGGTACGCTGTTGGGCTGCGAGACAAGGATAATGAGCTTGTCAATAGCCCTATGGTGGCTCTTCGGAGAGTATCATCGATGTCTTCCTGCGAGGAAAAATTTTTTGAGGCGGCACAGCGGCATTGGTTGGATGCGGAGATACTGTTTGAACGTGGTCGGTTTGCCAATGCCGACCAACTGTACGGTTTGGCGGCTGAGTGCGTTTTGAAGGCCATATGGGAGCCGCACGTCAACGGTATCAAAAACTTTCGCGTTCATATGGACGAAAATAAACTTATCAAAAATATTATCACATTTTTTAATCTTCGCACCCATATCAGTCTGCTCAATCTTATTCCAGAAGATTCACCGTATGATGACTGGGCCATCACACAACGTTACTGTTCAGAAAGTATCATTACATTAATACGTGTTCAATCGCATCGGGAATGGACTCGTAAATGCTTTGAATTATTCAGAAACGCGAACTTGGACGGGCTGTTATGAAAAAAATATTATTTAATGATGCTTTAAGAAATGCGATTGACTTTGTAAGTACCCAAAGGGATCTTCTGTCTCGTAACCCGGTGTTGGTGCGCGATCTTCGCGGGCGCATTCGCGTCGCCTTGGATGCTTCCAATGAAAAGGACGACCCACTTTTTTTTAAAATACCTGCCAATATTTCCAATGAATTATATAAAATACTTGGAAATTTCAGCTATTCCAAGAAACACATATTTCTCTTTCGGGAAGATCTCCCCGACCTGGAACATTTTTTCCAGTTACCGGAATTACGTCCGCTAAAATGGGAGGGGGATAAGCCCATCCTCCATCTGCTTGAAAGGCAGGTCACTGGACAAGATTGGTTGCATCTTCCACCACTAAGAGATAGAGATGTCGTTGCCCGACCCCACCGTTTTGCTGTCTTCGGTCTGAAAGGGGGCGTTGGCCGATCTACCGCCCTAGCGATTTGGGCGTGGCATCTCGCCCAACAAGGGCGAAAGGTACTCGTCATCGATCTTGACCTGGAATCCCCCGGCATTGGATCAACGTTACTGCGTAATGGCGATTTTCCTGCGTATGGCGTCATTGACTGGTTTGTCGAATCTGCGGTTGGACAGGAAAAGGACGTACTACAGGACATGGTATCCAAGAGTTCCCTACATCAACGGGGGGAAGGATCCATACGTGTCGTACCCTGCTATGGCTTTGAAGAACCCGATTACATGGCCAAACTTGCGCGATGTTATCAAGGAATTCCCGGAAAAAACGGCCCTATCTCCTGGGTGAATCGCCTGGAGACTATGGTACACGAATTGGAACAAAAGGAACAACCCGATGTCGTCCTCCTCGACAGCCGTGCTGGTTTGCACGACATTGCTGCCGCGACCCTTTTGCACTTGAATGCCACCGTTTTTCTTTTCGCCGTAGATACCCCGCAAACTTGGTCAGGATACCATCACCTCTTCATGAATTGGGCACGCCTACCGCAGTTTTCTCAGGTTCGTCATCGTTTTCAGATTGTTGCTGCCATGATACCAGAACGCAACCCATTAAATTATCTGAGAAGCTTTAATGAGAATTCATATTCTCTATTTTCATCAACGCTCTATTATGAAGAGTCAGTCGTCCCCAATGCCGAAGTTTTTAACTTTGACCTGAATGATAAAGCAGCCCCACACGCCTCCTGGAACATCCGCTGGAGGAGCGATCTGGAATATTTTAATCCGGCGAACGATCCCGAAGAAATTCCAAAACAAACTATGGACGCCGCCATGGGGGAGTTCCTGGAAAAGGTTGATCGCCTATTGGAACAAAGATCCTCATCATGAACGATTTCCGTTTCCCCCCCAATGAAACGCGGCGTCTTCTCCTTCAAGCCATTCCCGAACGGTTGAACGCCTTGGATGATCTGTCGCAGATGACCATGGCACCGTATCTTCCCGCCCCCCACGCCCGTGCCCTTGATCTGCGCACCCCGTTGGTGGAGGGGATACGGGGGTCTGGAAAAAGTTTTTGGTGGAATATTTTGCAATCACCGGAGATGCGGCAACAGTTGGCCCGACAGACACGCCATTTTTCCATCCCTGAATCCGTAGAGATTACCGTCGGGTTTGGGGAAAATTCCCGACCCTTGGATTATCCTGATAAATCACTCCTGATCCAACTGGCACTCAAGTTTTCCCTGGAGGATATCTGGCGGGCCATCATCGCGCATCACCTTTTGGATGACGATCTCATGCCCATTCTTTCCAGTTGGGAAGAACGGTTACGCTGGATCGGTGCCAATCGCCACCGGATGGAAACGGCGTTCCATGAACAAAATGAACGGTTGCAACAACAACAAAAAATTCGTCTGATCCTGTTTGACGCCCTGGATCGGACCGCCGACGATTGGCGGACCATGCGCCGCATCGTCCAGGGACTTTTCAAGGTGTTGCTGGAATTTCGTTCGTTCCAGGCGATTTATACCAAGGCCTTTGTCCGTTCCGATCTCCTGACCGATCCGTGGATCACCGCCTTTCCCGACAGTTCCAAACTGATGGCCAACCGAAACGCCCTCCTTTGGCCCCCACGGGAATTGTATAATCTGTTATGGCACCTTTTGGCCAATGCCCCAGAAGGGGGTGCGTTGTTTCGTCATCATTGCCAAGATCAATTTAATCTGGAATGGACCCCGAACGGCACCGTATGGCCATTGCCCCAAGAGTTGCGTATCAACGAATCCCTGCAACAATCGGTGTTTCACGCCATCACCGGCCCTTTCATGACTCAGGACCGCAAGCGGGGTACCCCCCACGGTTGGCTCACCAATCATCTGGAGGATGGTCTGCGACAAGTCAGCCCCCGGAGCTTTCTGGCTGCCCTCCGGGAAGCGGCCAGTGGCGATCCCTTGGAAACGGCCTATCCCCTGAGTGGTGCGGATATCCAACGGGGCGTCTATAAGGCATCCGAGATCCGCGTCCAGGAGATTGCGGAAGATTATCCCTGGGTGACGCAACTGATGACCCCCCTGAAGGGGATGATTATCCCCGCCCCTTTCCAGGAGATGAAAGCGTGTTGGGAGAAAAAAAAGACTTTGGATCAACTTAAGGAGGCCATGTACAACGACGGGGTGCGGCAGTTCCCGCAACGACTGGAGAAAGAAGGGGCCGATGGGGTCGGCAAAGAACTGGAAGAACTGGGGGTCTTTCAAATGATGCGGGATGGCGGCGTCAATCTACCCGATGTCTACCGCATCGGTTATGGTATGCGCAGGAAAGGTAGCAAGGTCATCGCCGTCCCCACCTCCACCCCATCCGAAGAAACTTTCCTACAAGCGGAGGTCATACCCGCCCCCGCCCCATGGAACGGTTTGTTGATTCTCCACCTTTCCGACCTTCATTTTGGTGATCGCTACCGGTTTGCCGCGATGCAACCGGAAGAATTGGGACAACGGACGGCGGCATCGGTGAAGGAGATCCTCCCCAAAGATCGGCGGCTCGATCTGGTCATCGTCACCGGCGATATCACCGAACACGCCAAACCCCCAGAATTTGATCAAGCTTTTGCCTGTCTGTCCGCCCTGGCCGGTGCGGCGGGGATCACACGGGACCAGTTTGTTTTCCTCCCCGGCAACCATGATGTTTCCTGGAGTGCCTGCAAACGGATAGAGCTGGACTTGGACGAGCTGAATCAATTGGCTGATGACCCCTTCTTCCAACGGACGGAAACAGAAAAATTCCAGCCTTATGAAACATTCCTGACGCGATTCATTCCCGATCCAAGGCATATCCAACCCCTGGACTGCGGCGCACGTCTTTGGGATTTTCCCCGGTTGCGGTTGTCGGTGGCGGCGTTGAATTCCAACGAAAAAATCACGCATCGCCCTGGTGAAAAAGAGGGGCATGTCAGTGCCAAACAGGTGGAATCGGTACTGGCGCACTGGCAGGAGACCACAGACCGGATCAAAATTCTTGCCCTGCATCACAATCCCGAAGGGGGACCGCAACTTCAATTTCCTGACAAAGATCATCTGAAAAATCTGGTCAAACAAAGCTCTCCCCACATCCTCCTTTCCGGCCATCAACATGCCGACAGCGCGGGTACCTCTTGGGCTTGGCAATCGGGGGGGGCGGCCTGCCTTCTGGGGGCGGGAAGCCTGGGGGGAAACCAGGATACGCCACGCAATACCTGCCAATTGCTTGCCATCGATCCCCAGGGGGTCTTAAAGATTCGGCCATTGGAATACAACCCCCAATTTTCCGTTGCAGGAAAGGCTGACCCAGGACGCTTCGTCACCGTCGGGGGAGAGAAAGATTATCCTGAAACACAACTGTCCCTGCCCGCAAAACTATCAAAGACCACTACTGCTCTGCCAAAACCGCAATCAGACCGGCATAAACGGTTTCTCACCGCCTATCGGGAGCGGTTGACGGAAACCCGACCCCGTTGGGACTTGAGCCAAACGGGGGTGGCACTGGCGGTTGGGACCAATCCTGAAAGGGCGGCACTGAACGACATGTATCTCCCCTTGCGTTTGGGGGAAAATACCAAACCCGATATCTTGGACGCCGGAGCGGTGTTACCACCCACGGAGGTCATGAATCTGAAAGAACCGATGATCATCCGTGGTCAGGCGGGGGCGGGAAAAACCACCTGGATCCGGTGGACCTTCCATAAATTGATACAGAATTCGGGGACATTGCCTATTCTGGTGGAATTGCGCAGTCTGGCGGTTTATTGGCAGAAGGCGACACAAGAACAACGTTCGCTGGATGCCTATCTCGTCACCTGGATGAAGGAGCAGGGGTTGGGCGGATGGGCGGATGAACTGGGGGTGTTTTTGCAAGATCCCGGCACCATCAAGCCGGTGCTGTTGGTGGATGGTTGGGATGAACTGGGAGAATTGGGCCATGATTTTCGGCAAAAGCTCCAGGGATTCTTAAATGCCCATCGAAATGTGCGTTGCGTCGTCACCAGTCGTCCCTATGGTGCGGGTCGTCCCACCGGTTCCGACGGTTTTTCAGAACGGATTATTCAACCCCTCAATGATGATGAAATCCAAGATTTGGTCACCCGATTTTTCCGCCATGCCCTGGCTGGACCCGACGCAGCCCGCGATAGTGCAATGTTCATGGCCTCTTTGGGACGTTCGGTAGAAGCCACCCAGATGGCCAGGACGGCATTACTTCTGACCCTGATGCTCCTCATCAGCCGCACCAGTCCGCTGCCGGAAAAGCGGGTGCGACTGTATCAAAAGTGTGTCGAAACGCTCCTGGAGACTTTACCGGACAAGAGAAAAGAAAAAGGGGGATTGATCCGGGCCGAAGCCTGGACACACCCCGATGCCACAAAACGGTTGCGCTCCGCTGCTGCCTTGGCTTATGCCGTTCAATCCGCCAGAGGCAGCGAAGATGACGCCCGCGCCCCCATTGCCCGCACCCACGATGAACTGGTCCAATTCCTCCAATCAGAAGAGATGGATGCCAAACAAGCATCAGGCTTTGTGGTGTGGCTGTTGGACAGTGCCGGTATCCTTATGGAGCGCGCAGACAACCGTTTGCAGTTTATCCATCTCAGCTTCCAAGAATTTCTCGCCTCCTATCACCTGAATACCACGGTGGAAGGGGATGCCCCCCGTTCCACACGGTTCCATGAACTGGCGCAAAATCCAAGTTGGTGGGAAACCCTCCGCCTGTGGGCCGCCCTGATCGATGAAAGAAATCCACTCTATCTGGAACCGGTGCTGCAAACCCTCGTTCAAGACCCCAAAAAAGGACTGCATTTGGCTGGGATTATTCTAGCCGATGGATTGGGTCGTGCGGAGATATGATCAAACGTGAGTCACAATCTTTGTGCCATTTAGATACTAGGGCGTGTTGACATTCAATAAAATTATTAAAAGAAAAAAGGGGTCTGGGGG
>JADGCQ010000098.1 GCA_015228925.1 Magnetococcales bacterium
TTTAGCCCAATGTACAGCACCTTCTGAACCAGAACCCTGCTCGGATAACGCTGACGTATCACCGAGTAATACATCAGCATGCGCCAGTCCATCCCCTCAGAGCTGCTTTGCAACTCCAGATGGAAAATCGAATCATCCTTCAGTAAAAACAGCAGATCGGGAAGACGCTTCTGGGTGGAAGCAAATTCCACTGTCAGCAGCTCCACAGCTTTCCGTCCGATCAGAATCTGCAACAAACGTTGCGGCGGCTGTGCAAACAAGTCCTTAAGGGTGGTATCGTACTGCGACCTGTTTTTTTCTTTTTGGTCTTCCATAATTCCTGTTGGCATCAAGTCGGCACTGGCACCCATTTCCTACGTCACTAGGTCATCCGTGAATACAAGTCCGAAACTTGATGACCGAGACGTTGAGCCCACGGTGAAACAACTCTCTCACGGTTAAGATTGTCTAGGATTTCACCTTTCCAGTCCACTGAAATTTGACAAATTTGGCTCCCATTGCGTCCAAAATCTGGCCGAATGAACCAATCGAAAGGGTCACCCCGGAATTCATTTGGTATGGTGTCCCCGGAATTCCCCCACATTTGGTATGGTGTCCCCGGAATTCCCCCAGAAAGAATTGATATACTGTCCCCAGATTTTTCAGAAAGAATTGATATACTGTCCCCAGATTTTTCAGATTGCCGGTGATCGGAATTCCCGCCAACGAACCCCGGACTCAGCCTATTTATATGATGTAAGATCATCAACCCAAATATTAGGACTACCTTGACGTGATGTAACAGCAATAACATTTGTTAATGAAGAATCCAGAGGCATGAACAAATCAACCCAACACTCCTGGCTTGGAACCCCAGTTCGATATCCCTCGACTCCATTAACCTTGACAATTGCATCGTAATCCCCTCCATTCGTCACTTTCATTTTTAGTGAGACAAGTGAAGCGTTCGTTGCAGTTACACCAAGTGACTGGCTGGTAGACACGCTGGCGAGATACGCGGACTTACTTGAATTGAAACCCGCAGCATCTACCGCCCAAGCACCATTAACGGTTAGTCCAGCAGGGATACTACCGCCCTCAAATGAATATGCACTCAATGTTGGAATATTCTTTGGAACTGCATTTGTTTTTACCTCTGAAATAAGATTGTAAGTACCGGTTCCACCATAATTGTCCCACATGCTAAACTCAATAACACTGTTGGACATATACGGCAAACTACTTCCACTTACAGTACCACTTTCGGTTTTGAACACAGTCCCACCATTCGTATCGTAGTTTCCTGTTGCGGTTATTATTTGATACGAGTTGTCAGCATTAATCGCTATTCTAGTATAGTACGAAGTATCGTCAGCAATAACAGTTGTTCCGCCAGATGAGTTGCTCGTCGTGAATGTATTACCGCCTGCAATATTTAAAATTCTTGGACCAACACTTGAAAAGCCTGCGCCATGGGTCGCCCACTTGACAAACGTTACTGAATTTCTAAAATCATAAATCCTCTTTAACGTAATTCTTGTTCCCTTTCTGTAGGCTGTTCCATATACCTTCAAACCATCAGAAGTCTCTTCCCAGTTTCCACAATCTTGTTTTGCCCATGCCCACTTACTCAAAGGGATGGTCTGAGATGACGCAATGAGTGCCTCCACCTTGGAAGATAATTCACCATATTTCCCATAAATAGAGTTGAAATTAGCATTCACTTCCGACGACTTAATTTGCGTTCCTGGTGCAAATGTGTGTGGAACGGTAAGATCAGCAGCCTGGGCAGTACCCGTTAAAGCCAACACGGCAGAAAAGGTCAAAATAGTCTTCTTCATGTCATTTCCCCCAATCAATGAATAGAGTCATGTTTTTCAGTATATCTTGCTGATTCTCACAGCAAGACAATCGTTCTACAGCCAGTTATGGGTATCCCATACCGCATCATCCCATTTTGCTTCGGCGGGTGTGAGCGGCGGTTGCGTGTCGTCATTGACGATGGTGCCGATGGCCACTGATTTGGCCAGGGTGGCTCCAACCGGATCGCTCAACGTAACAGTGAACGTCTCGTCCGGTTCGTAGGTGGTGTCACCGATAACGGCAATGGCAATGGTTTTCTTGATTTCTCCTGGATTAAAGACCAAGTTTTCTTTGCCAGTGACCGCAACGTTGGTCCCGGTGATGGTGATGTTGGAAGCTGACGCGGTATCCGAAGGGGTAAAGCGGTAATCGGTGCCGTTGATAGCCGTCCCATCGGTGACGGAATACTTGACGTTGACCACGCGAAGTACCGCCTTGTCCAAAGTCACATCAAAATTGGCTTTGGCACCATCGGTATTGCCCTCCGTCACCCGTGCGTCGGCAATGCTCAGTGCGGTGGGAATCTCCGCGCTCTTGGCAATATCATTGACGATGTTACTATTGACTGTCGCCAGTTGTGTGGTCACATCCGCGGTCGAAACCGCTGTGTTGGTCCCCTGGGCAACCTGGGTCTGAATGGTTTGGACCAATTTGCTGGCTGCCTCACCGCTCAACCCTGTCGCCGTTGCTGATGACACCGAGGAAACCGTGGTGGCCAGATTCTCCACCGACTGTTTGCTTTGTTGCAGATTTTTGGCAATTTCATTGACCGCCTGAACGTTTTGCGAAATCGATTGGGCGGCATTATCCCCGGTGGCGTTTTGTGCCGAAACCACCATGGATGCGAGCGGGGCCTGAATGGTCGATTCCACCTGGGCCAGGGTGCCTCCTTTGGCTAACACCGTATTGGCCAGGGTGGCAGCGGTCTTGGCAATCTCTTCAGACGAACCTTTTAGATTGTCACCACCCGAACTCAGGGTGCTTTGAACCTGGGTAAAAACGGTCGTCACTGCGCTGCCGTTAATACCTGTATTTTGCATCCCTTTGGTGACATCACCCAGATTCATCCCATCCGTTTCCGCTTGTTTGAAGGAAGCCTCAAGCGTTGTCCTGGATGAATCCGTGATTGTCGCTGCCGATTGTTTCAGAGTATCCATGGCAGCCGCGTCGATGACCCCCGTGAGGGAGGCGGTCTTTTTCAGTTCTGTTGTGGCACTGGACATGGCATTGGAGGCGAGAACAGACAGGTTGCTCCCTTTATAGGTGGAACCATTTCCTATCGTTGTCACCAGGGCGGGTCCAACGGCGTTGGCCAGGTTGGTTGCGGTATTCAGGGCTTCAGCCGGAGGCGCGTTACCCGTCAGATCCAACGATTTGACCTCCTCCATCAATTGTCCCACCATGGCACCAGTCAGTGCCGCCCTTTTGTCGATGTTCAATGCGGCAGCGTCGGTATTCAAAAGTTTGGCATTGTTCACCACCAACGTCGCCATATTGGTCAATATGTTGATCGCACCACCGGAAAATTGTGCAGCGTCCACGCTCATGTCGTAACTTTGAAACGTGGAAATCGACTGGTTGATGATGGCTGAGGCCATGGAATTGAGTACTTGATTGTCGATCCCATCGGCATTTTTGTCTGCGGCCATACCAACCAACGCCGAATCCAGTGCAGTCGCCGCATTTTTGGCGGTGTTACTCGCTTTGGTCAAACTCGCCTTCTGGTCGTCGGTCATGCTCCCGGTATCCACGGCCAAAACATCCATGTAGTTGGTCAGAGAACTGGCGACACCGGAACCCAAATTTTTTGCAACAATCTTCTTTTCCTTATCATTCAAAGCACTCTTATCTTTGCCGGAATTCAGAGAATTCTTGACCGCAGAGGAGACAATATCACCAAAATTTTTCACCTTCGTGCCGAGGGTCGCGGTATTGACACCTGCCGTCGTCATATCAATGCTGGAGTCCGATGTAATCAGAGAGGCCATCTGTTCATTGGTCGCGCTGAGAATCAGGCTTAAGTTGGATTCAGACTGGTTGGATTTGCCCATGGCAATCAGGGGATTTTTGACCAGGGCCATACTGTTATTCAGAACATTGGTGAGCGAGTCACCACTGGAAACCCCCTTCTTTTCCACAATGGTCGCTATGGAGACGGCTGCGGATGAGACAATGGCTTTTAAAGCATCCTTTTTCTGATCGGAAGTTCCGGTCAATTCGGTATTGGCACTGGAGTAAACATCCTCAAAAGATTTGGCATAGGTTTCCGCATTGGCCAACAAAGTGGTGGCGTCCACGCCGGAAGCCACGCCATCTTGGATCAAACTTTTTGTTGCGGTGGCAGAACGCCCTTGGGAAACCAACTCTCCAGCCAACCGTGCCTGAAAAGCGGCATTGTTCATCAAATCGCTGGTCACTGAGGGGTCCGTAGAATCGGCTGCGCTGGTCAGGATGTCCTCAGGTCTTCTGGAGGTATCGAGTCCAGAAAGGGTATCAATCAGAGTATCCGCCAACCCCCCCGCTGTAGCATCGTCGGCGGTTTTCGCCTTGAAGCTTTTGTTGGCGAAAGAATCATAATCAATGGCCGTTCCAAAAGCCGCTTGCACGGTGGCTTTTGCTTTTTTAGCAAAACCATTATCGCCATCGCTGACATCGACCGCAGACAGTGCCGTCCCCGTTGGCATGACTTGCGCGGTAATAGCCTGGGTAATCGGGTTGACGTTGGCAATGGCCGCTTGACCCGATGTGAAGGAAGGAATAATCGCCTGAATGGTTCCGTCACCATCGGAGCGGGCAACCTTCAAAAGTGCTGGAAACGTAAAACCAGAAGGAAAGGAAAACCCAGCGTAGTTACCTTGGGTATCGGTCGTACCGACATCTACCTGGGTACCATTGGCCGATTCAATGGTAACCTTGGCATTGGCCATCGCCAAACCATCGGCAACGGTGCCGGAAAGATCACCGCTTACCGTACCCCCCCCCGAGCCACCACCACCTCCACAGCCGGTGGCCGCCAGTGCAAAAAATAATGCAAACGGAACCGCTAATAATCTTTTTGGCGACATATATTATCCCCCCTCTCCCATTTCAACGAAGGTTACGCAACCTACGACATCACATCAAGATGAGTCCACCTCTGGATAGTCTAAAACTTATTCGGTGATAGCGCAGATTACGCGCCATGTCCAGAAAAATCGAGAGAATTAACGAATTCCAAATGCGACTGCCTAGGCGATAAGCATAATCCAAGCCAATGTTTTCCAGGCAAGCAAGAAAATCAGGATTATTCCATGAACTGGCGCGTAAAAAAATGTATTACCCTCATGGAAAGGATTGATTCACGTTAACCAATCACGTATGCTGCTTTGCAACATAGCTCTTTTTGGACGGGTCACATCCCCAGGTCACTTGGGCGAAACGGGAGAATCGTTATGGTATTGCGCCTCGCAAAGCGTCTGTCGAATACATATTTTTCCTTTCGGAATTCGGTATCCAGTGCCCAAAGAATCACCCACAACACCATGGAAAAGGTGGCCAATCTTACTTTGGAAACCTCATCGGACATTCTGACGGAAGGTTTGAGTCAGTTGGAACTGATGAAACGGGTGATGACAATTCCCGATATTTTTGCCATACAATCGTCGCTTTGGTCCTCCGTGGGGGAATCGTACATGGGCCATCTGCAACTCTCCATGGAAGAGGTCATCGAAGCCCAGATCCGACTCAATAGTCTTGTAGGTCACAGCCTTAAAGAATTCTCCCCCATGCTTCAAACATCAAAAGCCGGGTCCAGTCCATCGGAGTAACATCACCCCCTGGTCAAACACCCCAGGGGATGGCAAAGCACATTCTTCATTCCACAACGATTTCCGGGAATGTCGGTCGCTCAAACCCCATGGTGGCGATGATCGCCGCGATACGCGCCGCGATTTCACGATATTTTTGGGTTTGGGGGCTATCTGGGTGGGCGATCATGATGGGTATTCCGGCATCGGCATCGGCACGAATGGCACCATCCAACGGAATATCTCCCAAAAATTCCAAACCATAGGCAGCAGCCTGCTTACGCGCCCCGCCGTGCGAGAAAATTTCCGCCCGATGTCCACAACTGGGACACAGAAAATAAGACATATTTTCAATAATACCCAGAATCGGGGCATCCACCTTGCGGAACATGTTGATACCCCGCTTGACATCGGCCAGGGCGACATCCTGGGGGGTAGAGACAATGACAACGCCGGTGATCGGCACCTTCTGGGTCAACGTCAACTGCGCATCCCCCGTCCCTGGCGGAAGATCGACAACCAAATAGTCCAACTCGCCCCAATCCACATCCCGCAGCAATTGTTCCACCGCCATACCAACCATCGGACCACGCCAGACCACCGGAGTATCTTCGTCCATGAAAAACCCCATGGACATCACCTTGAGTCCAAAGGCTTCCGCTGGGGGGATCCGTTTTCCCTCTTCGGCTTGTGGCTTGTTTTCAACGTTGAGCATTTTGGGCAAACTGGGGCCGTAAATATCGGCATCGAGGATACCGGTCCGCGCCCCGGTCTGGGCCAACGCCAAAGCCAGATTGACCGCAGTGGTCGATTTGCCGACCCCCCCCTTCCCCGAAGCGATGGCAATGACATTTTTCACCAAAGGGATAAAATTCTCCGCCGCCCGACGCGGCGATGCGCGAACTTTCGAGGTCATCTCGATATCAACACCCTGAACGTTTTCCACCTCCATGACCGCATCGAGGGCCTGCCTGCGCAATTGCTCTTTGGCTGGGCACGCGGGAGTGGTCAACTCAACCTTGAAGGAAACCTGACCATTCTCGATGTGAAGATCTTTCACAAACCCCAGATCGACAATATCGCGCTGTAAATCGGGATCGATCACTTTTTTCAGGGCATCAAGAACTTGCGCTTGTGTTACAACAGCCATCAGGGTCTCCTCTTTAATTAAGGAACTGCGAACGATAAACACATCTGCCCAACCAAGAATATCGTCATTGTCCCAAGAGTCAAGGTCGGTTCCTCGCCAACATTCCCAGGATGCCATTTTTATAATATCTTTACGCAACAGATGAATAAAAAAGGAAACTTGCGAAGATTTTGTCTTGCCGTTTTGGTGAGAAATGAGTTAAAAGTTTGAAACCGTGGGCGTGTGGTGACACCTGGATTCCAAGTAACCCTTTGCCCTTCGTTTCGTTATCGTGAAGCGTCAGAGATAGAGTCCCAATGAGATGACCGATTTCATCCTTATTCTCGTAAGCACCATATTCGTCAACAATTTTGTGCTGACGAAATTTTTGGGGATATGCCCCTTCCTGGGGGTCTCCAAAAAGGTTGAAACGGCCCTCGGCATGACCTATGCCGTGGTGTTCGTCATGACCCTTGCCTCCGGCATTTCCTGGGTGGCCGAAAAGGCGGTTCTCGAACCCCTGGGAATCGAATATCTGCGAACCATCTGTTTTATTCTGATCATCGCCTCTCTGGTTCAATTCACCGAAATGGTCATCCATAAAACCAGTCCCGCCCTGTATGCGGCTTTGGGAATTTTTCTCCCTCTGATCACCACCAATTGCTGCGTCCTTGGTGTCGCAATCCTGAACGTCCAAAAGGAACATACCTTCCTCCAGGCATCGACTTATGGTGCTGGAGCTGGCATTGGGTTCGGAATGGTACTGATTCTGTTTGCTGGTATGCGCGAACGGATTGACCTCTCGGATGTCCCTGCATTACTCAAAGGATCCCCCATTTCCCTGATCAGTGCCGGCTTGATGTCGCTGGCCTTCATGGGATTCAGCGGTATCGTCAAGTAGATGGAGATGATGGTTCATTTCGACTCCCTTTCGGGTTTGCTGTAAGGAGACCTTAATGATCGAAGCAGTATTGGGCATGGGTGGTTTGGCACTGGCTGCGGGTCTGGGCCTTGGCTTTGCTGCCAAGAAATTCCATGTGGAAGGCGATCCCAGGGTGGATAATTTGACCGCGCTTCTCCCCGCAACCAATTGCGGCAATTGCGGTTATCCGGGATGCCGTCCTTATGCCGAAGCCCTCATTTCCGAGGAAATCTCCAATATTGGCCTGTGCGCACCGGGTGGTATGGAGACCATGGAAAAAATCGCCGCCATGTTGGGGGTGGAACCGGTGGAAATGGAAGCCGACACCGGACCCAAAGTGGCCTATGTCCGCGAAGAGGATTGTATCGGTTGCACCGCCTGCATCAAGGCCTGCCCGGTGGATGCCATTATCGGTGCCAACAAACAGTCCCATACCGTCATCGTGGAGATGTGTACCGCGTGTAAAGCCTGCATCGAACCGTGTCCGGTGGATTGCATCGACATGGTTCCCGTGCCGGTCACCTTGTACTCATGGACGTGGAGCAAACCGGGAGATCATGGGGCTGTTCACTGATTTTTGCAGTATTTAACAGTTCGGCTTGTTGTGTCACCACGCTGTTTACAAAACAAATGGGGCCACGGGGATGGGGATTGTTGCTTCGGTATTAAAGAAATTTCACGGTGGCGTGCATCCCACCGGGCATAAGGAACTTACGGAGCGTTGCGCCATCGAGCCGATGCCCATGCCCGAACGGTTGATCGTCCCACTCCATCAACACCTGGGTGCCCCCAGCGTTCCGGTGGTTCAAGTCGGCGATAAGGTGTTCAAAGGGGATCTCCTCGGCGCATCGGGTGGGTTTGTCTCTGCGGCTATTCATGCCCCAACTTCTGGCACCATCCAGGCCATTCAAGAACACCCGGTGGGGCATCCTTCCGGTCTTACCATGCTGTGCGTCGTCATCGCACCCGATGGTGCGGATCAATGGAATCCGGGGCTTAAGGGGACAGCCGACCCCACCACCTTGGATCCATCCGCCATCCGTGATCGGATCAAAGGGGCCGGCATTGTGGGCCTGGGTGGGGCGACCTTCCCAAGTTTCATCAAACTATCGCCCCCCCGCGATAAGGTTGTGGATCTGCTGTTGATCAATGCTGTGGAATGTGAACCCTACCTGACCTGCGATGCCCGTCTGATGGAGGAGCGTCCCCAGGATGTGGTCGCGGGGATTCGTATCATGCTCCATGCCCTGCAAACCAAACAGTGTGTCATCGGCATTGAAGCCAACAAACCCAAAGCCATTGCCGCCATGGAAAAAGCGGTGGCTGGACAGTCCGATATTCGCGTCGTTTCTCTGCCGGTCATGTATCCGCAAGGATCGGAGAAACAATTGATCGAGGTCGTCACCGGTCGCCAAGTCCCTTCCAAGGGATTGCCGGTGGACGTGGGTGTCATCGTACACAATGTCGCCACCGCCGTGGCCATCCGCGATACCATTGAACTGGGGCATCCCCTGGTCTCCCGAATCGTGACCGTCACCGGCGGCGGGATCACCCGGCCTGCCAACGTAGAGGTCTTGATCGGAACCCTTGTCGATGATGTCATCCGCCATTGCGGTGGGCTGAAATCTCATACCAAGAAAGTCATCATGGGGGGGCCGATGATGGGTTTGGCCCTGCATCAGACCGACATTCCCGTTGTCAAAGGGACTTCGGGGATTTTGGCCCTGACAGCGGAAGAATCTTCGGGAAAGACGGAACATCCCTGCATCCGTTGTGGGAGTTGTGTCAACGCCTGCCCCATCCAGTTGGTCCCCTGCACCATGGCTTGGTTTGCCAAAACCGACCAGATTGACCAACTGCCCAAGGTCGATCTCTTTGACTGCATTGAGTGCGGATCCTGTGCTTATGTATGTCCCGCCAATATTCCCCTGGTCCACTATTTCCGCTATGGCAAGCTGACATTACAGGCCAAAGATCGGGAAGATAAAAAGAAGGCATTGACCAAGCAGAGGAGCCAAGCCAGAGAAGAGCGGTTGGCCCGGGAAAAAGAAGAGAAAGAGCGTAAAAAAGAGGAGATGAAGGCAAAGATGGCGGCCAAGAAATCCGATGTCGGCTCCTCTTCGGAAGTCAAGACAGGTTCCCCCACCGTGAGCAAGAAGGTGACCGCCAAAGGGGGGACCGCAACCGATTCAAAAGGTGGTGGGGATGACCCACCAGTCGATCATGCCAAAACGGCCAAGGGGACATCTTTGCCTGAGGAATGACGATCCCAAGTCGTTTGACGGTGAGCGATACTCTAAGTTTTTGGACATTGGAAACGGAACGCGCGATGCCTCCATCAAGCCTGTCATTCACATCATCTCCCCATGTACACGGGGGAGACTCCATTCCCCGGATCATGCATACGGTGATTTTGGCATTGATGCCTGCCACCTTGCTGTCCATTCTTGTGTTTGGGTGGCCGGCGTTATGGGTCATCGTCATCACGACGCTGACCGCCGTGGTAACCGAACATCTGTTGGTCAAACTGCGACTGCGCCCTTCCCCCGTGGGAGACCTTTCCGCCGCGTTGACGGGGCTGTTGCTGGCCTTGACGCTACCGCCCCATGCTCCGTGGTGGATTTGCGTTGTCGGGGGTATTTTTGCCATTTTGCTGGGCAAGCAGGTGTATGGCGGGTTAGGCTACAACATGTTTAACCCCGCCTTGATCGCCCGCGTGTTTCTGTTGATTTCGTTTCCGGTGGAAATGACCACATGGCCCCATCCCGTAGGTTTGTTGGGTGAAGAGGCCCTGGCTTTTGGCGATGCTGTGGCTTTGATTTTCACAGGGCATATGGCTCCCGGTGAGGTCATGGACGCCATCAGTTCCGCAACCCCTCTGGGACAGTATCGCATGGAGGTCAGTCTGGGGAAGACGGTTCAGGAGGCTTTGGGTGGGAATTACGCCTTCAGCTATTTCAATGCGACGGGTGGCTTGGTTGCCGGTTCGCTGGGGGAAACTTCCGCGCTTCTTTTGGCGGCTGGTGGTATTTTTCTCCTGAAGAAACGGATTATCACTTGGCACATTCCCCTTTCGATGCTGGCGGGCTGCCTGATACCGGCGGTGTTGTTCTGGCTGATCGATGGGACGAAATATCCCGATCCTATCTTTCATCTGATCACGGGTGGTTTGGTATTGGGTGCTTTTTTCATGGCGACCGACATGGTGACCTCTCCGGTCACCCCCTTGGGGCAGATCATTTTTGGTGCGAGTTGCGGACTTCTGACTTACATCATCCGTACCTGGGGCGGTTATCCAGAAGGGATTTCCTTCGCCATCGTCATCATGAATACCGCAGTACCATTGTTGGATCAATACACCCGTCCGGTGATCTATGGGAAAACCAGGAAGAACGCTTAGGATGACTGTTTAGGAGTTTGGCAATGCCTGACTTTTTCAAATTAGGTCTGACCCTTATGCTGGTTGGCATGATTGCGACCGCTTTATTGGCGGGGACAGATGCCGTAACCAGCGGTCCCATCGCCGAGGCCAAGCGGCAAGAGCTTTTGCGTGCCTTGCGTCAGGTTCTGCCGGAAGGGTTTGACAATCAGCCCGACCAAGATACTGTCGTCGTCACCGATCCGCGATTGGAAAAAAAGAGCAAACCTGTGACCATTTATCGCGGTCGGAAAGGGGAAACCGATCTTGGTGCCGCTTTCAAGGTGATCGCCCCGGATGGCTATTCTGGGGATATTGAGATCATGATGGGGGTTACCGCTGGGGGTGCTATTGCCAGCGTCCAGGTTTTATCCCACAAGGAGACCCCCGGATTGGGTGATAAGATTACGTTGACCGCTTGGCCAGATGCTTTCAAGGGGAAGACCCTGAGTAACGTCAAGTGGGGTGTCAAGAAAGATGGCGGGGATTTTGATCAGTTTGCCGGTGCCACCATCACGCCGCGCGCGGTGGTCGGGGCGGTGAAGCGGGGTTTGGAATTTTTTGTGGAGAATGAGGCCAAACTGTTCACCAAAACGGCTTCCACGGAAAAAACGGCAGCGGAGGTTAAACCATGAGCCAGACCGGTACCATCATTAAAAACGGGCTTTGGGATAACAACGTTGTTTTTGCCCAATTATTGGGGATGTGTCCTTTGCTGGGTGTTTCGACCAACGCCATCAACGGCGTCGGCATGGGACTGGCGACCATGTTTGTGTTGTTGGGATCCAACATTGTAGTTTCGTTGGTACGCAACTACATTCCCAATGATGTGCGCATTCCCGCTTATGTGATCATCATTGCCAGTTTTGTGACCATCACCGATTTGACGATGAATGCCTTTTTGTTGGATCTGCACAAGGTATTGGGGATATTCATCCCTTTGATTGTGGTCAATTGCGCCATCCTGGGGAGGGCCGAGGCTTTTGCCTGCAAAAACACCCCGTTATCTTCGGCCATCGATGGCATTGCCATGGGTTTGGGTTTTACGCTGGCGTTGACTCTGCTGGGCGCGTCTCGTGAACTGCTGGGGTCTGGCACATTTTTTGGTGTTAACGTGATGGGGCCATCTTTTCACCCGGCCATTGGTTTTATCCTCCCTCCGGGGGCGTTCATCGTCCTGGGATTTATCCTGATGGGGGTCCGGTGGATTGACATGAAACGGGGCAAAAAATAGCCCATACCCCCAGGGCGTGTTGACAGTCAATAAAATTATCAAAAGAAAAAAGGATAGGGGTAGGAAAGGCCATGACCTCCCCTCCCTCCGAACCGTGCAGGCGGTTCTCCCGCACACGGCTCTCCAGTTGGTGGTTTCCTCATCGGGATTGGCATATCCGTCGATGGGCTTCGTGCATAGTGAAAAGCCCTTTCTCCATGAAGAAAGCATTTGGCCATTTCTTGCTATCTGCTTGACAAAGACCGAATCCTGGCCGCTTCTCCTGTTTCCGAAGCATAGCCCTCATACGTCGCCTGACAAAACCATCGATTGCCTTGAAGGTTCTCACGTGTGCGTGTTTAAAGTACCCAAACCAACCTTTCAGCGTAGGGTTGAGACTCTCAATGACCCTGTTGATCCCTTTACCTTGGGTTCTTCGTGTCTTTTGGCGTATTTTCTCTCTCAGTGCCAATAAGCTTTTCTTCCGAACCTTTCGTCGCCCCGCTTCAAATCGGTAGCCAAGGAATTCAAATCCTTGCCCTTCTTCCAGGCAATTTCCAACATGGGTCTTGTCCGGGTGTAGCTGCAAGCCATTCGTCTCCGTCCATCTCCGCACTTCCTCGAATGCCTTCCTTGCCTCCCCTTCACTTCGGCATAGAATGACAAAATCGTCCGCATATCGGACCATCTTGTATCCCAATTCCGCCATCCTCTTATCCAGAGGGTGAAGGTAGATATTGGCGAGCAATGGGCTGATGACTGAACCCTGGGGAGTCCCACTCGTCGGTTTCCAGGAGTTCAACCCATCCATAACTTCCTGCTGAAGGTATCTTTCCAGCAACTTCAATACCTTCCCATCACTCACCTTTTCCCGTACCCTGTCCATCAATCGGTCTTGCGGAATGGTGTCAAAATACTTCTTCAGGTCAGCATCCACCACCCAGGTGTATCCTTCCTTTAGCAGTCTATCCACCTCCCTGAGCGCATCCTTGCATCCCCGGCCCGGTCTGAATCCGTAACTCGTGGGCAAAAACTCCCGTTCGTATATCGGTTCCAGAACCATCTTGATCGCCGTTTGTACAATCCGGTCCTTGACTGTCGGAATCCCCAGTGGACGTGTTTGTCCCGGAGCCTTGGGTATATTCACCCTCCTGACTGCCTCCGGTTTATATTGGCCACTCTTCAACTCCTCCTCAATTTCCATCAAATAACGATCTGCGCCCGCTCTAAACCGTTCCACACTCACTTGATCAATACCTGCTGCCCCGCGGTTCTTTTCCACCTTCTTCCACGCTGCCAGCAGGGTTCCGGGACGTACTACTTTGTCAATCAAACTGTACCATTTCCCTCCTTCTACACCTCTTTCCAGTGTTGCCAACATGTTTTGTGTCCAGATAGACGCCTCAACCCAACTCCATTCTCGCGGCGTGTTGGATATCTCTCGCTCGTGTAGCCTCTCAGGCACTTTGCTAACTGTGTTTTGCACTTGCATCCATCCTTTCCTTCCACATCCACCTTCCTACCTCCCTTCCCTTCACATGGTTTTTGTTCCCCATGCTTCTCGGATCTCATGACTTAGATCCATCGGTACTATGAAGGTTCTGACTCCTGCCCGTGTCACTTCACTGACAGGTCTCCCCGCTTACCTCGCCTTACCTTCTCACCGTTCCATCTCCAACCACTTGATGTGCCCCCATATCGTTTATCACCATCTCAACGTATGGAATGATTTCAGGCTTCGCCATCAGACCGCAGGCTCGCCGCAACATCCTGCCGAATCGAGTTCGTCTCCTACGGACCGGTGATTCGTTTCCAGTTGCTTTCTACCCCGCCTCACGGCGACGCAGTTTCCTTCAACTACAGAGTTATGGCATACTCTGACCCGGACTTTCACCAAGCTGATAAGACGCCATCAC
>JADGCQ010000099.1 GCA_015228925.1 Magnetococcales bacterium
AGTCAACAACAAAATCAAAACCCTGGGGGCAATCCCCCAGACCCCTTTTTTCTTTGTAATCATTTTAAGCTTTTAAGCGGAATGGTGTTCATCCAACCAGGATCGCAAACGGTCCGCCGATTCCTGCCAATGCGGTTCCAACATCATCGCATGGGCCGTTTTTTTCATAATCACCGGCTCCACCCCATAATACGCCCCAGTCCACCGAACATCCGTCTCGGGAACAAATAAATCCTCATCCCCCCCCAGCACCATCACCTTGGATGCCCCCCACGCCCCCGGCATCGGTGCCAACGGCGGCCATCCCATCAGCTCCATACTCGCAACAATCGGAGGTTCCCCAACCTGAGTCAAAAAATCCATAAAAACATGATCGGGAACCGCACTGGAAAAAACCATTTTGCGAATCACCCCCGGATCCATGGTCGTAACCCCCCAGGTCATAAGGACCGATATCTCTGCCCACAGCAGTGGGTTCATGATCATCGTGCGCAATGAGGCCAATCCCAACCCATACGGCGGCACCGAAGCCAACAACGCCATCCCCGCCCCCTTCCCACCCATCTGGAAATATTTCTGCACCACCCCGCCACCAAACGAATGACCAATCAACACCGTCGGCGCATTCACCGAATCGACCGCCTGCCGGACATCATCCACATAAGACTGCAAAGGGTTGAACTGCACCGGCAATGATGATGGACTCTTGCCATGCCCCCGGAGACTCACCGCATGACAACGATACCCCTGTTGGGCAAAAAATGGGAGGAAATGGCGATCCCACACCCACGCCCCCACACAAATTCCATGAACAAACAATAAATCCACCGGCTTCTTTGGCCCTGTTGGTTCGTGGGTAATCATTTCCAAATTCATAGCATCAACTCCAAAGCCCTCTGTCGGTCGCGGAAAATCGCCAATATCGCCACAATCACAGCACAATCAGCCGCCATCAGCGAACCGATAGGATACGATCTTGTACGCCAGTTTGGCGGTTAAAAAATCACAAGCATGGAGTCCAGAAGCGGGAGCCAGTTCGGTAATATCGGCCCCCACCACCTCCGATTCCTGCATCACCATCCGTAAAATCGGCAAACAATCATCCCAAAACAACCCCCCCGGTTCCGGGGTTCCCGTAGCAGGCATCAAACTGCTGTCAAAGGCATCCACATCAAAGGAGAGATAGACCTTTCGCCCCTGGATCAACCCCCGGATACGCTCCATGGACCAATGCCGTTTTTCATGCGCCCAAAAAATAGTAATCCTTTCCCCCTGGGATCGCACATAGTCCACCTCCGAACGGGAGATGTTGCGAATACCCAAGCTCACCAATCGAACACCCGGTGCGTCCAAGCAACGTCGCATCGCCGAAGCATGAGAAAAATGCTCCCCCAAATAACCATCACGCAAATCGGCGTGGGCATCAAAATGCACAATGACCAAATCGGGATAACGGGCAACAAACGGACGAATCGCACCCGCAGTCAACGCATGTTCCCCCCCCAGAACCAAGGGAAAAAATCCCGCCGTCAACGCCCACGCCACCCGGTTTTGCAATTCCGTCAACGCCAAAGATACATCCCCAGGCACCGGTTCGGCGGCACACGTCACCAAGGCAAAATGATCACACGGCTCCAACATCAACTCACAATCAAACGTTTCCACCTCCCGCGAAGCCTCAAGAATGGCCGCTGGACCCAAAGAGGTGCCGTGACCATAGGAAACACTGGCCTCCATGCCAAACGGAATCACCAATGCCTTCTTGGAATGCCCGTCCCAATGGGTGCGCGATTCATCCGCCAGTGCAAGAAAACCTTCCGATGGTGCTAAAAAATCAACGGTCATCCTCAGCCCACTCCGAAAGATTCACTGATTATCGCGGTTTTTATCCTGCATCTTGGCAATCACCCCTTCGATATCGGGATTGCCAGAATACAGCAATTGTTTGAATTGAGAGCGATAATTGGATATGACACTCACCCCCTCGATAATGATGTCAAAAACCAACCAATGATCTCCTTTGGGATACAATCGGTAAGACATGTCATATTTTTGCCCTTTGGAGACGACAACGCTATCAATGCGGCGTACCTGATCCGACAAGGCAACATCGTTGGTAAAATCGACCTCTTCACCACTGTACCGTTCAATCATGTTAAAATAGGTATTTTCCAGCATGGTTCTGAAAGCGACGGCAAAACGTTCCTGCTGATCGGGTGAAAATTTTTTCCATGGTAGACCCACAGCACCCTGGGCCATCCGTTGAAAATCAAACTCGGGATAAATAATCTCCTGCAACAGTTTGCGTCGCGTTTCCCGTTGTTCTGGCCGCGAATACTCAGGATTTTGCAACATCGCAATCACTTGGTGAACGGTCTTCTCCAAACGCAACAAAGCATCGGACGACCCCGGTTCCGCCATGGCGGGAACAGAAACCAGACACAGTATAAGGGCGAGAAGGCCCATGGAACAATAGTGGCGCCACATGGTTATTTTTCTCCTGGTCTTAGGCGTTGACTGCGGTGGAGTTTATCACTCGGGGGCAGATTCTTCCCAAGAACAGCAGACGTATGCCGCACACCCTTGAGAAAAAACGGTGGCACCCCCACCCCCCTAAATGCTGCCATGAACAAATTGACTGATCAACTCTTCAAAATTGATGGCCGGCTCGGTTTGCACAATGGTACCATTCTCCTTAAGTAGATTTTCCGAACCACCGGGGCTGATGGCAACATAACGATCACCAATCAGACCCTTGGTCCGAATCGAAGCGATGGCATCTTCCTGAATAGGGACATCGGGGGATAATAACAGCCGAACCTTGGCCTCATAGTCCGTTTTATCCAACACAATCTGATCGACACGCCCCACAGTGACCCCCGCAATTTCCACCATGGCACCGGGCTTCAATCCCGATACCGAGGAAAAATTGGCCCAAATGGAGATGTTGTTCCCCCCCACCAGTTCCATGCGTGCCAATTTCACGGAGAGCCATCCCAAAGAGAGCAATCCCAACAGGACAAACAAACCCACCGATAATTCCAACTTTCCCCCTTTCATAGAGGATCCTTTCGCTGTATCAGACGATCGTCCAATGGGTTAAAGAACATGAATAGGCCCATCCACATCACCGGAGATAA
Source organism: Magnetococcales bacterium (assembly GCA_015228925.1). Taxonomy (GTDB): domain Bacteria; phylum Pseudomonadota; class Magnetococcia; order Magnetococcales; family UBA8363; genus UBA8363. The sequence goes on from JADGCQ010000099.1 coordinate 3,141, forward strand.
ACTGACGGATGACCGGATCGGTGGATTCCTGTATGGCTAACGTCGGTCCCGATGCCCGAACCTTCCCCTGGTGCAGGACGACCACATGGTGACACCATTTGAAAATGGCGGGAACGGCATGACTGATGATGACCATGGTGGTTCTGGTACGCATGAACGTATCACAGATCAGGTGGTGAATGGCATTTTCAATGATAGGATCCAAACCGGCGGTGGGTTCATCCAAAAGGATGATCTCTGGGCTGGTGATCAAAGCACGGGCCAAGGCGACCCGTTTATTCATACCACCACTGAGTTCATCCGGGAATTTATGTTCCATACCGGCCAAGTTGACCTCTTCCAATGCCCGCATCACCTTTCTTTTGATTTCATCTTCTGGAACCTCCGTGGTTTCTCTCAAGGGAAAGGCAACGTTATCGTAGACATCCAGGGAGTCAAACAACGCCCCCCCCTGAAACAGAAGACTGAAACGACGCCGGGCCGCTTGCAGGGCTTGTGGTGACAACGCAACCAAATCCTTCCCGTCAAGGGTGATGGTGCCACGGTCCGGGAGCATCAGCCCCACCAAATGCTTGAGGGTAACGCTTTTACCACCGCCACTGATACCGATGATCGCGGTGATATGGCCATGGGGGATATCCAGATCGATACCATCCAGGACAACCCGCCCATCCAGCCGTTTTTCGACCCCACGGAGCGACAGCGATGGCCGGACAGCGGGATTCGCATGATAGACACGGCATTCCTCGGCGAAAAGTTCGGCCAGACAGGTCCGCAGGCGTCCCTGGGTCAGATGACCCAGACTCACCAAAGTTCGACCGATCAAATGGTTGATTTCTTCGGGATCCAGGGAAGACTGCGCCGCCAAGGCTTCTGCCAATTGTTGCGCATTGATGCAGCCCGATGCCAACAACCGCTGTCCCAGCGGTATGCGCGGCGTTTCGGTGCAGGAAAATTCGGGTGTGGCAACAACGGTGGTCACGACAGGAATCCTAGAGCATGATTGCAGTGATAAAATAGTCGCTGACCAGGATCAGGACGGAGCTGAGAACGACCGCCGAAGTGGTCGCTTGACTGACCCCCTCGGCACCCCTCCGGGCAAAAAAACCCTTGAAAGAACAGATCCACGCGATAACAATGCCAAAGCAGAGTGCCTTGATAAGTCCGGTGTTGATGTCGTGCATGGTCACGGAAGATTCAATACCACTGAAATAGGTTCCCGCACTCAACCCCAACAGTTGCACCGAAACCAAGTAACCGCCAAAAATGCCGATGACATCGAAGATGCCGGTCAACAACGGCAGCACCATGAGGCCAGCAAGAAGACGGGGGACAGCCAAGAAATGGATCGGGGGCACCCCCATGACCTCCAGGGCATCGATCTGTTCGCGGATGCGCATAATTCCCAGTTCCGCCGCCATAGCCGACCCGGCACGCCCCGTGACCATCAAACCCGAAAGGACAGGCCCCAACTCACGAATCATGGAGAGGGCCACGGCTGGCCCCAAAAGTGCTTCTGAACCAAAACGCGACAGGGTGTAATACCCCTGAAGGGCAAGAACCATCCCGGCAAATATGGAGGTCAGGGCAATGACAAACAGCGAACGCATACCGATGAAATGGATTTGTTTGAGAAGATTCTGCCATCGGAAGGGGGGTGCCGGAATGGCCATGACGGTCCTGACCAGGAAAAGGCCCATCCTGCCGGTTTCCTGTGTGAAAGCCAGAGACAAGGCACCCAAACGTTGGATAAGAGTAAGCATTTTTGGTCAGGATGCCTTCTTGTTGCCGGTTTGACAATGCCGCCTTCGCCGCCCGGTGCGCACTCAACCACCCTCAAGGATTTCAAGGACGCAGTACGGCACACTGGGCATAAAATCGGCAACTCACAACGATGGTCGTCCATCGCAATCATTGCAATCGCGGCAAGTATCACTCATTATCTCACTGTTGACAAGGTGTTGGGTTCCGTTATCCTGGATCGGCCCCATTTTATCAACAAGACGTATTTTCAATAGACAAGACCTTCAAAGAGGGAATGACAATGCTGTTACGGTTGATGGTAGTGGCCCTTCTGATGCTGATCCCTGTAACCACCCCCCTCGCTCAAGAAAAGACGGTACCGGTCGAACAGGGTGGCGACACTCTCCAGGTCAACGCTTCCAATGCCGAGGCCACCAACGGTGTTGACCAAACATGGGAAGATACGGCGGACTCCTTTTCCCAAGAGGAGGTTTCCGATCCCTTGGAACCTTTCAACCGCGCCATGTTCGTCCTCAATGATCTCTTCTACTCTGTCATCATCAAACCGGTGGCACTGATCTACGCCACGGTCACCCCCGAAATATTCCGCTCGGCCATCCGTAATTTTTTCCATAACTTGGCCATGCCGAAACATTTTCTCAACGCGCTGCTCCAAGGCAAACCCAACGTTGCCGGCATGGAAGTGTTCCGTTTTGCCATCAATACCTCTGTCGGCGTCCTTGGTTTCTACGACGCCGCCCAAAATATGTTCGACATCAAGTCGGGTAACGAAGATACCGGACAAACCTTCGGTACCTACGGCATCGGCGATAGCGTTTACATCAACTGGCCAATCTTTGGGCCTTCCAATCTGCGCGACTCCATCGGCTTGGTGGGCGATACCTTTCTCGACCCACTTAGCTATGTCCCCAACGATATCTGGGTCAGAGCCGGCATTCAAAGCTTCCGCTACGAAAATGAAGTGTCCCTCAAGATGGGTGAATATGATAACCTGAAAAAAGCGGCCTTGGACCCCTATATTTCGGTCCGCGACGCCTATCGCCAGACACGACGCAAACAAATCAAGGAGTAAATCGGTGCCGCACTCTCTTTAGTCGGTGAACCTTTGTCGCCGTGAATGTTGTCTGCTATGATTCCGAGAGGATCGGTTAACGTAAGGCTTGGCAACCTTGCAAAGTTCAATCTTGTAAAGCTCAATCTTGCCGGGTCTTCATTCTCTTTCGCGTCTTTCATGCCAGGTTGGTCTTTTATGAAACGTATCGTCCTCCTCCTCATAGGCGTTTTGCTTTGGCCTTCAGCCTGGGTATGGGCAGCGGAAATCGATGATATCTATGCCATGGCCGATCAAAAACGGTTTCCCGAAGCGATGGTCAGGCTCGAAGCCTATCTTCAAAAAAATCCGAAGGATGCCCAGGGGCGTTTTCTGAAAGGGTTGATTCTGACGGAACAAAAACATCCCGATGAAGCGATCTCCGTTTTTAAATCCTTGAGTGCCGATCACCCCAATCTGCCCGAACCTTATAATAACCTGGCCGTCCTCTACGCCGAAAAAGGGATGTATGACGAGGCCGCCGACGCCCTGAAAAAAGCGATCAAAACCCATCCGAGTTATGCCACCGCCCAGGAAAATTTGGGCGATATCTATTCCAAGATGGCCTCGCAAGCCTATAGCAAAGCACTCTCCCTGGATTCCCAAAACCGTGCGGCCCAAACCAAGCTGGACATGATCCGCAAACTGTTTGCGCAACAAGGGACCGATGCCGGTGACACTCCCCCCCCAAGCACGATCCCAACCCCGACTGTTGCCACCATTCCCACCCCCCCTGCGGCGGAAATTTTACCCCCTCCCGCCCGTGAAGCCCCCCAAACCACGGCCAGTTCCAGCCTGAAGGATGAGATTGAAGGGAGTGTTTTTCAATGGGCCAAAGATTGGTCCGAAAAAAATCCCCGTGGCTATCTGGACGCTTATTCTTCCCGGTTTCAGCCCCCGCCCCCCTTTACCAGTCGCGCCGCGTGGGAAACCCGCCGCAGCCAGATCATCAGCCAGGCGGGATCCATTCGGGTAACCGTTTCCGATATCAAAGTGACGATTCTCAATCCACTTCGTGCCCTGGCCGTGTTCAAACAGGATTATTGGTCTCCAACCTATAAGGATTCCGTCAAAAAAACCCTTTCCATGGTTTTGGAAGATGGCCGCTGGAAAATCTCGCGTGAAAGTTCGGGGGGGTGATGCCTGGAGGTTGGTGTCGTTTTTAGCGATTTCCACGGTTTTGATAGGGACGATCACCGGGTTTGCTGAAACCAATAAAACCACCGCAACCGATCCCGGTGCCAACACTGGAATCGAAACGCTTTTGATCCAAAGTTTGGAGTTCATCGGCCAAAACCGTCTCGGGGAGGCACAAACCTCCATCCAGGGTCTGCTCCAACAACGTCCCGACTTCCGCTTGGCCCATCTGATCCTGGGCGACCTGCTGATGACCCAAGCCGGTAAGGTCACGCGGTTTGGTGAGGGGATCGTCGGTTACGACAAAGAATTGGCCGACCTGATGGCGGAAGCCAAGGTAAGGTTGAATCATGAAAAACAACCCCAAAAAAATTCCCTCCCTGGAGAACTGTTACGTATTCCGGCATCCTACACCCACGTCCTGGTTGTCGATTTATCCCGTTCCCGATTATATTTATTTTCCAACTGGCAGAGTATACCCGAAAAAGTCTCCGATTATTATATAACCATCGGCAAAGAGGGGACCGGAAAGGAACAACAGGGAGATAAAAAAACACCGGTTGGACTTTATCACGTCACCGGTCGCCTGGATGGGAAAATTTTACCACCGCTTTATGGTTTCGGTGCCTTGCCCCTGGATTATCCCAACGAATGGGATCAATTGCACCATCGCACCGGCAGCGGCATCTGGTTGCATGGCACACCGCTGGACACCTACAGCCGTCCTCCCAGGGCCAGTGATGGGTGCGTGGTCTTGACCAATCCTGATTTTAAGATTTTAAACCAAAAAATGAATATCGGTTATCCGGTCATTTTGACCCAGCACATCGACTGGCTGACACCCAACGAATGGTGGCGCCGTCGCGAGCAAATGATCCAACGTATCTATCAATGGCGTGATGATTGGACCATGCGGCAGGGAGAACGGATCCTGCGTCATTATTCTTCGCATTACCAAGTGGGACGCATGGATGATACCGCATGGAATCGTTTCACCGATGGAAATGTCAGTTTGATGGATCCAGGTCTCATGGAGTATCCTGGAGACGATTCCATGATGGTGGTGACATGGAACGGTTGGCAGGCGACGGGAACTGGAGGAAGATGGGTTCCCATGACACAGTATTGGCGTTTCGGGGAAGACTCCGATTGGAAAATTGTTTTTGAACCGAATGGATAACGCACACCATGTCATTGATTCCCGATCATGTACCCAAAAAACCGGAGCGACTCCTGGCTACGGTATCGGCCCACGTCATCTTGATCGACCGCCATGGCGGGGGTAATGGTGGTGACCGCATTTTGCTGGGTCAGTTGGCCTATCGGGATCATCGCTGGGAAAAATGGTCTTTTCCTGGGGGGTATATGGACCAGGGGGAAGCGTTGGAAACCGCTTTATGCCGCGAGGTACGGGAAGAGACGGGGATGACACTGCTTTCGTGGAACAGGCTGGATATCCAGCCGATGTTGCACTGCGAACACCCACATATCAGTTTTTTATATTCAAGCGATGATTGGCAGGGGCAACCGGCGTGTTTGACGCGAGAATTTTTAGACCTGCGTTGGGCCGACGAAACTTTTTACCGCACATTGGTCCGGGAAAATGCCCTGGCCTACCCTTGCATGTCCCAACAGGTGACTTTTCTGGGGTGGAACTTTTAGGAGTCTGGCACACATGAAACAGATTGGGATTTTTTTGTGCTTCCTGTTTTTGACACTCCTCCAGACGGAATGGCCGATGGCCTCGGCGGAAGAGGCGGTAAAACCGAAAACGGAGGGGACCGAAACAACCCAGGAAGCTTTGGACAACGCCCAAGAGCTGTTCTTGGACGCCATGGACGCCCTGAATCGTGCGGGCAAACTGGCTTATGAAAAGAATGCCCCGGAAGTACGGGAAAAAGCCAAGGATGTGTTAGAGGAATCAAAAAAATTATTGGAACAATGGATGGACCGGGTACAACAGGAGATGGACAAGCAGATCCCGAATCAGGAAGTCACCCCCTCCGAACCCAAGGGTGCCGATCGATCCACCATCTAGGGGACGGAACAAGCCCCATCACACACCACCCGGTAACCGAGGCTTCACACTGAGGTGATCGGCAAATCCTTCCGCAGAACCGGCAAGTTTCCACCGTTTTCTCGATACATCATGACCGGGGCGGTACCCCTGTGGCAACAAGGGATAACGAAGGTTCAAGGGAAACATTTTCCCCAACGACCGTCTGGTACCGATTACCGACATCACACCACCGTGCCATTCAACTGCATTTTTTGTAAGCCCGCGTTGGAGATCGATACCCGGTAGGCGGACGATGACCGAAATGCAGGCCCTTGATCAACCAACAGCGAGGCCGTTTTCTCCCGTGACGCACGGACCGACGCCGATTTGGCGGTATTTTCGCGGTTTTGCTGTTGAAGTCCTGAGGCCATTCTAACCGCACGATCAATCAAAAAACTGGCAGCGTTGGCGATGTCCATGGTGCTTTCCTCTTCGTATCGGATCGAAGGGCTGTAAGGCCCCGTTTGTGTGTCTCACCGCGCCGTTGTGGTCTTGATGGAACGACGACGCTTGCCGATACTCATGCAGCAAACATGCCAATAAAAAGGTTCTCTTGGTTACAATTGGCCATTAAATTGTGCGCTAAATCTGGACATGTCCCTATTTTCCAGTTATTATCCGCGCAGTTCATCGTCGGGGCGTGGCGCAGCCTGGTAGCGCACTAGCATGGGGTGCTAGGGGTCGGAGGTTCGAATCCTCTCGCCCCGACCATTGATCAAATCTTTCCAAAAAGGCGGCCAGGGGGCAAATTTTTCCCGGTCGCCTTTTTTGTTCCTGCCTCATCTCGCCCGGCCTAGGTCGAGAACCTCCGGTTTCTAATACCCGTCCCGGAGATCGTCTACTCGCTGTCCTATACTCACCCGCCATGCATACGCACCTTGGCTGCCTGAATGATGTCGGAAACCTTGCGCCCGCTGACGCCACTCTCCTCAGCCTCGGCCAACGCCAGCTTCAGCATTTCTCGTTGACGCTGATCCTGCCGGATCAGATCGCGAACATAGTCGCTGGCATTGGCATAGGTGCCGCTTTCCACTTGGCTCTCGACCCACCTGCGCATCGGGTCGGGCAAAGAGACGTTCATCGTCGCCATATTTCCTGCCTCCATCATTACAGAAAAGAGTCCACCCCCCACCTTGCAGACCATTCTAGCCTATTTTGGCAATCTTTGCCATTCGCAAACGTGGAGAACACCGCACGAACCGAAAAAGTTTTGGAAATCGTATGCGAAAATCAGGTATGCTGCGACTGTGGCGGTGTGTACGGGTATCATCCCGGTATGACGTATCACAGCCTGGAGGTATAACGAAGGCCAGGAATGATTCCAGAAAAGCAAAAACCCATTATCCTTACGGTAGACGATACGCCAGCCAATATTGATGTCATCAAAGGGATCCTGTTCAACGACTTTGTGGTCCAGGTGGCATTGAATGGTCAGACCGCCCTCAGAATCATCGAAAGGAGAAAGCCCGATCTCATCCTGCTGGATATCATGATGCCGGAAATGGATGGATATGAAGTCTGCCGACGTATCAAGGCCCAGGAAGAATGGCGCGAGATTCCCATCATTTTCGTAACGGCGATGACCGATGTTGAAAATGAAGCCAAGGGGTTACACCTCGGCGCGGTGGATTACATCACCAAACCCATCAGTTCTCCAATTCTCCTGGCACGCATCAAAACCCACCTGGAACTTAAAAAATCACGCGATATCCTGCGCTTTCAGAATGAAGACTTGGAAAGGAAGGTGGTCGAGCGGACCCGACAAATGGAGGAATTACAGGATGTCACCATGGTGGCCATGGGATCCCTGGCCGAGGCACGCGATCCTGAAACCGGCAATCATATTCGCCGCACGCAACATTATGTAAAAGCGTTGGCCCAGCATCTCAAGGATCACCCCCGCTTCCGGGAGGTGCTGACCCCCGAAAACATCACCATCCTGTTCAAATCCGCCCCCTTGCATGACATTGGAAAAGTTGGCGTCCCCGATCATATCCTGCTAAAACCTGGAAAATTATCCGCAGACGAATTTACCCAGATGAAGAAGCATCCCGACCATGGACGCCATGCCATCTCCTCAGCCGAGAGGAGCATTTCTCATGCGACCAATTTTTTGCAATTTGCCAAAGAGATAGCCTATTCACACCATGAAAAATGGGATGGATCGGGTTATCCCGAGGGATTGAAAGGGGATGCCATCCCCGTGACGGCACGCCTGATGGCGGTTGCGGATGTGTACGATGCCTTGATCAGTCGCCGGGTCTATAAGCCCCCCTTTACCCATGAGGAGGCGATGACCATCATTCGTGAGGGTCGGGGAACCCATTTTGACCCCGATGTGGTAGACGCCTTTCTGGAAATTTCCCTATCCTTCCAAGAGATCGCCTTAACATTTACCGACAACGAAGAAACCATTCAAATCCTATAAGTAACCGCCGTATCACTTTTGATAGCGGGCATGGAACCCACCGAATGCAAGCAAACATACAACAAGATATGGCCCTGGCTTTATCCCATCACCAGGGGGGACGATTGGCCCAGGCGGCAGACATTTACCAACGGATCCTTCGGCACGATCCACGCCATCCCGATGCCTTGCACCTGTTGGGTGTCATCGCCCACCAAACCGGACGGTTTGAAGAGGCGGAAACTTTGATAGCACAAGCGGTTGCCAACAAGCCCGATTTTGCCGAAGCCTGGAACAACCACGGCTTGGTTTTGCAGGCGTTGGGACGCTGGGACCAGGCGATGGCCAGTTTTTCCCAAGCCATCGCCATCCGGCATGGCTTCGCCGAACCGTTCAACAATATGGGCAATGGTTTCAAAATGATGGGACAATGGGACAAGGCGTTGACTCATTATCGTCAAGCCTTGGCTTTCCGCCCCGCATTCGCCGAAGTTTTCAACAATATGGGGCTTGTCTTGCAACTCCTGGGGCGGGTGGATGAGGCGGCCTCGGCATTTGAACAGGCTTTGTCCATCACCCCTGGCTTTTCCGATGCCTGGAATGGTCTCGGGACGGTTCTGCACGGACGCGGACAACGCGACGAGGCCGCCTCCTGTTATCGGCGGGCGTTGGCAATCAATTCAAGCAATCTGGACGCCATCGCCAATCTGGGACGCATCGCATGGGATGAAAAAAGATTCGAGGAGGCGGAAGGGTGTTTTCGCCGGGTTTTGCAACATCTCCCCAACCATGTGGCGGCACATCAAGGGTTGGCCGATACACTACGCCAACAGGGGCGTCGGGAAGAGGCCATCGCTGGCTATCGAAAGCTTTTGACGCTCACCCCCGATTCCATGGAAACCTTGGCCAATCTGGGTCATCTGTATCTGGAACAGGGGGCATTGGATGCGGCGGAATCCTGTTATCGCCAAGGATTGACCCGCAACCCCTCGGATCCTGGTATGCTCTCCAATCTGGGGGCGGTTTTAGAAAAACGGGGGGATTGGGAATCGGCTATCGCCCTGTTTCGTCAGGCGTTATCCTACCAGCCCGATCACCGCGATGCCCTGCTGAATCTGGGACATACCTTGCATCGACAGGATCGCCCCATGGAAGCCATGGCCCAATACCAATGCCTGTTGCACCATGAGCCTGACAATCCCCAGGGGTGGTGCAGCCTGGGAACGGTCCTGGAGAGCCTGGGACGGTTGGAAGAGGCGTTATCGACATTGGATCGGGCGTTGCATTTCCGGGCGGACTATCCCGAAGCCCTTTTAAATCGCGGCAACGTATTGCAATCATTGGGAAGACTTGATGAAGCATTGGCTGATTACCAACACGCAATACGGATGCAACCCGATTTTGCCACTGCCATTTATAATGAGAGCCTGATTCATCTAAAGCGGGGAAATTTTGACCTCGGTTGGTCCCAATTTGAGTGGCGTTGGCGGGCGGAAGGGTTCAGGGCCTTTGGATTGCCCCATCCATTATGGGACCGATCCGACGTGAGTGGACGCACCATCCTGCTCCATTGTGAACAAGGTCATGGAGACAGCATTCAGTTTCTCCGTTTTGCCCCCTGGTTAAAACGGCGTGGTGCCAGAGTTATCGTCTTGTGTCCCGAATCGTTGGGGACACTTTTCCGAGGTGTCGCGGACATTGACCAAGTGGAATGGTGGCCACATTTATTGCCAGCCTGTGATTTTCGCATCCCCTTGATGAGTCTCCCCGCGATGCTCCCCATCTCCGAGTATGATTTTGGAACCCCAGTCCCCTATCTGTCTGCCGATCCCATAAAATATCGTTTTTTCAGCGACCATCTGGGTATTGGAAAAAAGGTTGGCTTGGTATGGCGTGGGGATGCAACCCATCAGAATGATCATAACCGTTCTTTGGATCCGGTATGGTTGCAACCCTTGTTGGATGTGACACCCTGGCGTTTCGTCATTCTCCAAAAGGATGCCTCACCCCAGGATTTATCCGTATTTGCAGACCGCCCCCAGGTGCTGGATTGTGGTCCGTTTTTGAAAGATTTCTCCGATACGGCGGCCATTGTGGCACAACTAGACCTAGTGATCACCGTGGATACGGCGGTCGCCCATCTGGCAGGGGCCATGGGACGGCGCGTCTGGGTGCTACTGCCACAGGTTGCCGATTGGCGTTGGCTTTTGGACCGGGATGATAGCCCGTGGTATCCCACCATGCGCTTGTTTCGGCAGACTTCCCGGGGTGATTGGGCTGGTGTACTATCGCGGGTAAGAAAAAGTTTGAATGACTTGATCTCAGTAAAATAAAGCTGTTTGGCAGATCGGTTTATCAACCATAAGACGTGGAAGGTAACCCACTTGGAAAAAGAGGGGAAAACCTATTGGCACCGCTTGGTCGGCGAAACGCTGAAAGTGTTGCTGGAACCTGTTGGCATCGAGGTGCGCGTGGAAGTTCCGGTTGTTCCTGCCCCACCCGTCGCGGATCTTGTCTTGATTCAACGGAAGAAAGGGAGCGAAAATGGCTGGACCCAAGAACAGCGTTTGCGTTTGGCCGATGGGCTGCGTGATCTTGATGCGGATCAAATTCTGGTC
>JADGCQ010000009.1 GCA_015228925.1 Magnetococcales bacterium
CAAAACCCTGGGGGCAATCCCCCAGACCCCTTTTTTCTTTTAATCATTTATTTTTATTTTTCGACCCGTGGTCTCTGAAGCGGCTTTTCCACTTTTTCACGCACTTGGACACCCGACAAAGTTTCCACCAGCATCAAGGCAAAATCCATGGCCGTCCCCGCCCCCCGTGACGTGATCACCTTGCCATCAACCACCACGGCAGATTCCTGATAATCCATCTCTTCCAATAAATGTTGCGGCAACGCCCCAGGAAAACTGGTCCCCTTTTTCCCCTTGAGCAATCCCGCAGTCGCCAAAACCAAAGGGGCCGCACAAATGGCAGCAGTCACCTTGCCCTCCTTGGTCAAACGTTCCAACAGCCCATGGATACGCGGATCGGCGTTCAGATGGGTGCTACCAGGGATCCCCCCAGGGAGGGCGATCATGTCAAAAGGGAGATCCATCACCTGCTGCAACGTGGTATCTGGTATAATGACGGTGCCGCGACTTCCTTTGACCGGACCTTCGCGCAAACCAGCAACGACAACATCAATTTCGGCGCGGCGCAAAATATCGATGATGGTGACCGCTTCCAACTCTTCAAACCCCTCGGCCAGGGGAACCAAAACGTTGGCCATGGTGATGATCTCCCTCGAAAAAACGGTGTTGTTCGTCAGGTTTATGGGCAATACTGGGAATAAATCCTTTCAAGACCCAACGAAACCGAGTCAAAGGCACGACGGAAAGCATTACGTTGTTTTCCGTCCCAGGTATCCAGATTCCAAAGTTTTTTCATGGTTGAAACGGAGTTTGTAAAGGGGGGTTTCTCTTCATCTTTGGCAATGGCATCCAACACTTTGACCAGGGTATTCATCCCGGATTCAAATTTGGGGGTTTCATCAAAATTGGGAGTCTGTTCGATAAAATCGCCCAGATCATACATACTGTCCACAAATTCTTTCATTTGCGGACATTCCCAGTCCAATGCGTGGACGGGAGTGATCCATGTCCATGAACCAAAGAAAAACAAGAAGAATATTATTTTGAGCGACATGGCCAAACCCTCCCAAACATGTTGAGTAATCGCTGGCCCCTCCCAGGGGACAGACCATTTTCCATCGCTTTCACAACCGTCGCAAGTCCTTTTGCGACCGCTTCCTCCATCTGTGATCCCAAGGCAAGAAATGTCGCGATGGCCGAGGCCAAGGCGCAACCTGTACCATGGAAAGTGCCCCCTTCCAGGCGCGGATGTCGATAAAAATGTCCATGCCCCCGATGCCAGAGAAAATCGACAATTTCATGGCCAGAACCATGGCCCCCTTTGAGCAGTACGGAACCCCCATCATGGCCCAGGGCTATGGCCATGGATTCCTGGATTGAAGGTGCCGGTGGCAACACCATGCCCGCCGTCAGGATACGGGCTTCCGGCAGATTGGGGGTTACCAGGGTGACACGAGGCAGAAGCGTGCTGCGCCACAAGTCCACCCCTTCCGGGTCCAGCAACACGCCACCACCCGTCCCCGCCAAGACAGGATCGGCGACGACCGGAATAGTGGGATAACGTTCCAGGGTTTCCACAACCGCCTTGACAATATCGGCGGTGGCCAACATCCCCAGTTTGATACAGTCAACCCCGATATCATCCAAAGCGGCACGCATTTGTTGGGCAACCAAGGTTCCCGTCACCGCCTGCACCCCAGTGACCTGGACGGTATCCTGGACCGTAATGGCGGTAACAGCGGCCTGGGGAATCCCCCCCAAATGGGTAATCATGCGGATATCCAATGGCAATCCGGCACCACAGGTGGGATCCATTCCGGCAACAGTCAACACCCGTCCAGTGAAATACTCATCGCGCATGGTTGTCAAAGTGGTCGCCACTGTGTTAGTTGTCAGCCCTTGTGAGTAAATCATAGCCGCGCCGACGAGGTAATGACCATGGCAAAAGTCCTGATTTCCGATAAAATGTCACCGGAAGCCGAGCAGGTTTTCCGATCCAGAGGGGTAGAAGTCGATTATCTTCCCGGTTTAACCCCCGACGAGCTTAAAAAGAAACTCCCCGATTATGACGGTATCGCCATCCGTTCCGCAACCAAGTTGACCCAGGATCTGATCCAGGCGGCAACACGACTCAAGGTAATTGGTCGTGCAGGCATCGGTGTGGATAATGTGGATATTCCCGCTGCGTCCAAGCAAGGGGTCATCGTCATGAATGCCCCCTTTGGCAATTCGGTGACCACTGCCGAACAGACCATGGCCCTGATGTTGGGTGCCGCACGGCATATCCCTGCCGCGACCGCTTCTACCCGTCTGGGCAAGTGGGAAAAAAATGGTTTCATGGGGCGAGAACTTGCGGGCAAAACCCTTGGGATCATCGGTACGGGAAATATTGGTTCCCTGGTGATCGACCGCTGCAAAGGGATGAAGATGGCGATTCTGGCCTATGATCCTTTCATCAGCAAAGCCAAAGCTTTGGACCTGGGGATCGAATTGGTCGAGAACTTGGACGATTTCTGGCCCCGGGTGGATGTTCTCACCGTACACGCCCCGTTAACGCCCAAAACCCGGCATATCATCAATGGTGACGCCTTTGCCAAAATGAAAAAAGGGGTGATCGTCATCAACTGCGCCCGCGGTGGCATCGTCGATGAGACGGCTTTGTATGAGGCGTTAAAATCGGGCAAGGTTTTTGCGGCGGGCCTGGATGTCTTCGAGAAAGAACCCGCCAAGGAAAACCCGTTATTTGGATTGGATAACGTGGTGCTGACCCCTCATCTTGGGGCATCGACCTCCGAGGCGCAAATCAAGGTTGCCGTCCAGATTGCCGAGCAAATCTCCGATTATCTCCTCAAGGGTACGGTTCAAAACGCCCTCAACATACCCGCCGTTTCGGAAAATGAACTGCCCGCATTGCGCCCTTTTCTCAATCTTGCCGACAAACTGGGGACCACCTTGGGGCAACTGACCGAGACAGGGGTTCAATCCATCGAGGTGACCTACGAGGGCGAGGTCGCAGCACTCAATCATAAACCCATCACCAACACCCTGTTGAATTCCCTGCTAACCCCCATGTTGGAGATTGGGGTCAATCTGGTCAATGCCCCCCTGATTGCCAAAGAGCGGGGGATCGTCGTTTCCGAGGTGATCCGCTCGCAGTCGAAAAAAGGGTTTACTTCGCTGATTTCGGTCTCGTTGATTACGGAAAAGCGGAAACGGTGTGTTTCGGGGACTTTGTCTTATGATCAACGGCCTCGTGTGGTCTCCATGAATGAGATCCCGATTGAGGCGACACCCGAAGGGAATTTGCTGTTTGTCGCCAACCAGGATTCTCCGGGGCTGATCGGTCGTGTGGGGACCATCTTGGGAGAGGCGGGGATCAATATCGCCAATTTTCATCTGGGACGGACCCACCAGGGGGGATCGGCCATCGCCTTTATCAACATCGATCAAGATGTCCCCAAAGGGATCATGGAGCAACTCCTTCAGGTTCCCAACGTCCTGGAAGTCAAGCTGGTACGCTACTGACCACGGATGACAACCCCATCGGTCCCCCGGCTCACTGTCGTCATCCCCAGCCGCAGTGAGCCGGACCCTGTTTTCCCTCTGGTGTCTTTGGCTGACTGCGACAAACCGGATACTTCTGTTGAGGTTATCGTGGTCATCAACGGTTCCGAAGAAGATGAGGATCGGGATCGTCTGGCGAACGTGCGTGCGCGGGATATGGTGACGGCCTGGGTTGATGATCACCACAATCTATCCTTTGATGTGACGGTACAGTATCATCCGCGTTTGCCACAACGCCAAGCGGGGGTGGGATTGGCGCGGCGGTTGGGGATGGATGCGGCGTGTGAAAATTTATTGCGTGCAACACCCAAAAGGCCGGGAATCATCGTTGCCCTGGATGCCGATTGTCGGGTGGCCTCCAATTATTTGACCGCTTTGGTTGAACATTTCCAGAAACATCCGAAAACGGGTGGTGCCTCTCTCTACTTTGAACACCCTTTGGACGGTTTGCCGCCGTGGCATCGTGCCGGTATTGTTGGATATGAATTATTTTTGCGTCTCTACCGGCAGGGTTTGATCGTCGCCGGATCTCCCCATGCTTTCCACACCGTTGGTTCCGCCATGGCGGTGCGTGCAGACGTTTATCGGCGTTTGGGAGGGATGAATCGCCGTCAGGCGGGGGAAGATTTTTATTTTTTACAAAAAGTCATGGCCCATGGTCCTTTTTCCGATCTGACGACGACCACCGTTTTTCCATCGCCGCGCATTTCGCATCGTGTCCCCTTTGGTACCGGACGTGCCATGGGCAAGTGGTGTGAAAAGGATACGGGGACGTTCATGAGTTATGATCCCCAGGTGTTTTCAGATTTGCGCTCTTTTTTTGGGTACGTTCAGGAATTGTCACAGAATCAAGGTACAAAATTTGCTTGTTCCTCCCCTGTTCTGGCACAATTTTTGGAACAACAACATTTTGATCAGGCCCTGGAAGAACTTCGTACCCATACGGCCACCCCCGATGCTTTCATGAAGCGTTTTTTTGTTTGGTTCAATCCATTCAGAATATTAAAATGGACCCATTTTGCCACCGAGTGTCATTATCCCAAAATACCCGTATTCCAGGCCGCTTCTACCCTGCTCGACTGGTTGGGGAGTACTGCGAAAGGGTTGCCTGGAACGGAGGAAGAACTATTGCAGCTCTTCCGCGAGAGGGACCGCAGGGGAGCGTTGGAAAGGTGAACCCATGAAGCATGATGATGAATTGACCGAGAAAATCCACAACACGGATGAAAATGGCAAAATACAACGCGATTCAGACTCTCAAGGGATGGTTTTCAGCAGCCCTGCCATGAAAACCTTGTTGAAGCGCGCCCATCATGTGGCCACACTCGATCTGCCCGTACTCATCCAGGGGGAATCGGGGACCGGTAAAGATGGTCTGGCACGACTCATTCATCATGCGTCATCCCGGAGAAATCAGCCCTTTATTTGCGTCAATTGCGGTGCCATCCCTGAAAATCTTGTGGAAGCGGAACTCTTTGGTCATGAAAAAGGGGCATTTACCGGGGCACTCCTAGCGCGGAAAGGTTATGTCGCTGAGGCAGACAAAGGGACACTCTTCCTCGATGAAATCGGTGAATTGCCTTTGGCTACCCAGGTTAAACTTCTCCGCGTACTTCAGGAACGGGAAGTGACAGCGGTGGGTTCGGTGCATCCCCGTCAGGTAGATTTTCGAATTTTGGCGGCAACCAATCGCGATTTATGGCAAGAAGTTGGCCGAGGCCGTTTTCGTAATGATCTGTTCCATCGCCTTGCGGTGGCTGTTTTCACCATTCCACCGCTACGAGAACGCTCAGAAGATTTGGAAGAATTGATCCAACTTTTTGTTGAAAAGATTAACCGGGATATGATTCGCCATCCCGGTTTTGACAAAAAACGCAAACTATCCGATACAGCCCTCACCCTTTTACGCCATCACACTTGGCCAGGCAATATTCGTGAACTGTATAATACACTGCTCCGAGCCATTCTTTGGAGCGAACACAATGTCGTTAAAGTCAAAGACGTTCAAGACGCCATGTTTGGTATTCACTTGGCACCACCGGCAACCATCCTGGGTCGCGAATTCAGCCGCGATTTTAAACTGAGCGAGCTATTGACGCAGGTGGCCGACCACTATTTTGAAAAAGCCCTGAGCGAAAGTGGTGGCAATAAATCTTTGGCAACCCGTTTGCTGGGATTGCCCAACGCCACCACATTTTCCAATTGGAGAAAAAAGTATCCTTGGAAAAAAACATAGAATATCTCATCAAAAACGCCGTCCTACCCAAACAACCCGCCCCACAATCGACAACCGCTCCGCTTGTTCCAGGGTGATTTTAATATCCTCGTAGGCGTCATTGTCATTTTTGATGGTCACCGAACCGTCAAATCCCCGTTGTAACCGTTTGGCGACCAGATCTTCATCCCGCCGCATGACATAAATAGCATCATTGCGCATGCTGTGATCCCTCTGATCCAGTAACACCAAATCCCCTTCCTTTAAGGTTGGTTCCATGGAATCCCCAACAATGCTGACCAAGGCAATTTTTTTCGGATCCAGGCGCATGACCGAATGGATCCAATCGGACTTGAAAGCGATGTGATCCACAACCTGTCCACAATGAAAAGGATCTTCGGTTTCTCCGCTGACCTGGATGCTGAAACGCGGGACGATGACATAAGATTGTGGTGGAACGTGGTACTGCTCTCCCGGTTCTCTGGCCATGGTTATCGAATCGTCTGAAGGGACGACCGAGACATGGTTTAACCATGGATGCCCCTTTCCAGTCAAAAGCCAATTAATGGAAATATTGGTATTCATGGCGATTTTGATGAGGGTGCTTGTTTGCGGACACGCCCCCTTATTCAAGATACCCGCCAAAGTGGATTTGCCCAGTCCAATGCGGGCCGCAAACGCATAGGGACGTTCTTTGCCAATCACAAATTCCAGACGTTCTTTCAGTTGATCCATAGGAAGTTTTTCGGGCATGGCCATCTCCATAAATGTAAAACGAACCATAATGAATAATAACGAACCATAATATATCTCAGATGAACTATTTCAGTCCAGCACTGAAAGTTACTGTAACCCAATTTTTTTAAATGAACTAAAAGTTCGTAATTAATTGACAAACGACCGGATATAGTGGAAACTCCCCAAAAAACACCATATAAATGAACCATAGGTTCGTAAATCATTCGATGATGCTTTGTTAAATGGCAATCCTAGATCACAATGGCGTATGGAGAATCCAATGAAACAAGACCAAACCGTCAAAGATGAGATATTAAAAATAATAAAAGAATTCAATATGTTGAAATACAGCATTGCCGCCGTTGAAAGCGATATGGATGTAAGCATCCAAAGAATAAAAAAAACGGGATCCGCTTTTTCCGAACCCAGGCGTCAAAGAATGCATTTTTTGATCATGAAACTCGCCAAGATGATTGCGGAAAACCGGGAGAGATTATTCCACGACCAATCCCACGGAATGTGCCAAGTCGTCATCCAACTGGAACCCCATGAATCCATGACGATAACCATCGAATCCAACGTACAACAGGAGCATTTTTCATCATGAAAAACCCATTGCTTGCAGCCACATTTCCCGAATCGTTGAAAGAAATACGTGACGTGATTGGATTGGACAGCACGTTAAAGCTTGTGACGAGTTGTGGCGGCACCCGCGTTTTTATCCCCAAACATATCAGTGCGCAACATCGGTTGGCCAATTTATTGGGCATCCGAGCAGCGCGTCGGTTGAGTCATTATTTTGGGGGGGAGAGTGTGACGGTGGTACGCGGGGCCCCTGCGCTCCGTGCTTTGCGTAACAAGGAGATTATTGATCAATACAGCAAAGGGGTGCGCGTCGCCGACCTAGCCAGGGCCTTTGCTCTGACGGAGCGGAGGATTTACAGCATACTATCAGAGACAAACGACAAAACTTAAACCAAGAAAATTCCCGGCACAGACCAGGGAAATGATTGACAAAGCCACGCCGGGGATCCTAGTCCGGCTTTTGGTATTTTTGCATCAAAAGCCGGATTAACTAAAGCACTTTTTTCAAGGATTGCTCAATTCTATTGGACATGGAAGAGATTTCGCTGATCACCCGGTCGATATCTCCGGCCAGGTCTCTGGCAACACGGGCGGTGCTTTTCACTTCGCCAGCGACGACGGCGAACCCTTTGCCGAATTCGCCGGCACGCGAGGCTTGAATACCGGCGTTGATAGCCAACACTTCAAGTTCATTGGATATTTTTTCAATTCCATGGAGTGTTTTAGAAACGTCACGGGTATTGCGGTCGATTTCCTGCCGCACGCTTGACAGGTCGGTGAAAACCTGATCATTGGCCTTGTTGCGGTTTTCTTCGATGATTGTGATGAACAACATGGCAGCACTCAGGCTGATGACCTGAGCGGTCCCCCGGTTGTTATGGAGAAAGTCTGACGTTTCAGAAGATTCCGAGGCATCGAGGATCAGATCGGCGGCAAAGTTTTTGACGGCCATTTCCGGCTTGGTCAAGGTTTTGATGCCCAAGCGCATGGCCAGGGTCATCGCTGGGGCATTGGCGTCGGGATCGACGACATAGATTGGCTCGGCCCCTTTGCTCTTCTGGAAAATTTCCAAAAGGTTTTTACTTTTTTCGCCACCGCCGACGATACCGACTTTTTTTTTGCCTTCACTTGTTTCCATTTTCCACTCCAACGTTTGCCCACCCAACAGTCCCATGGATCACGCCGTCTTTTTACCACAATTTGCGGGTGACTTGGTACCTTTCTTAACGAGTTTCAGGAATTTCGGTCGAAAATTTGCGTCTTCCATTTTTTGATTTGGAGTACAACCGCTCTGGGGTGTAGACTTAAAGACGCTATCACTCTTACCAAAGCACACTCTCTCGGCAACAAGGTTCGGGGAAAGGATATCTGCATGGAGGATTTTACTCTGTTGCGAAAGAAAGCGACCAAACGATTGTTGCGCATGCATTTTGAGAGTCAGATCGGCCATATCGGCGGCAACTTATCCGCACTGGATGCCATGCTGTATCTGCACCATTACGTGATGGGCAAAAATGATCTCTTTTTGTTATCCAAAGGGCATTCTGCGGGAGCTTTGTATGTCACTCTCTGGACATTGGGCTTATTAAGTGAATCCGACTTGGAAACTTTCCATCAAGATGGCACCCGCTTGGCGGGTCATCCGATACCGAATTGGGGGCCGGGCATTCTCATGGGGACGGGCAGTTTGGGACATGGTGTTTCCCTGGCGGCTGGCATGGCTCTTGCTAAAAGGTTCCAGAAACAACCAGGGCGGGTGTACTGCTTGACCTCGGATGGGGAGTGGCAGGAGGGATCGACATGGGAAGGGGTGATTTTTTCCCGGCATCAACGGCTCAACAATTTAACTCTACTTGTGGATGTTAATGGTCTACAGGGTTTTGGTTCCACTCACGAAGTGGCCTCTATGAATGACCTTGCCCCGCGTTTGACAGGATTTGGTCTGCATGTGGTCGAAGCGGATGGGCATGATCCAGAGAGTATTCGTTGCGCTGTGAACCAGCAGGAGGCGGCAACCCAAGGCCCCTTCGTTATCCTGCTCAAGACGGTCAAGGGCAAGGGAATTGAGGGCATGGAAAACCGCATGGAGTCTCATTATCTCCCTTTGGATCGACCCCGTTATGATCAGGCCATTCAGGCTTTGGAGATCCCATGAGACATGCGGCCTGTTCCAGTTGGATCAATCTTTTTCGACGACAAAATTTTGTTTTCCTGACGGGTGATCTGGGTTTTGGGGCATTGGAGCCGTTGCGTGACGAAATGGGGCAGCATTTTATTAACGTCGGTATTGCCGAACAGAACATGGTTTCTGTGGCGGCAGGCATGGCCCGCATGGGGATGAGTGCTTGGATTTACAGCATTGCCCCATTTTGTTACGCTCGTCCTTTTGAACAGATACGCAATGACGTCTGCTTACACGGCCTGCCTGTTAAAATTGTTGGCAATGGTGGTGGTTATGGTTATGGCACCATGGGGTCGAGTCACCATGCGTTGGAGGATTATGGTACACTTCTGAGCTTGCCTGGCATGAGGGCGTATGTGCCTATTTTTGCTGCTGATGTTGATCCGATGGTTAAGAAAATGGCCCAAGAAAGCCATCCGGCCTACCTGCGGTTGGGGCGGTGCGAAAGGCCCAAGGAGTATGCCATTCCCCCCTATGCCCCCTGGCGACGCCTGTTAACGGGTGGTGGAACCCCTGCGTTGGTGATAGGGCCGTTGGCAGGAGGGGTGATTGAAGCCTGTTGGATTTTGCCGGAGGGGCACCGCCCAGAAATTTGGGGTCTTTGCCAGTTGCCGATGACGGCATATCCGCCACCGCAGGCTTTTATTGACCTAGTACGATTACGCCGGAAACTTGTCGTTATTGAGGAGCATGGTGTTCATGGCAGTGCTGGCCAGATGTTGGCACACACGTTTTTACAGAATAACATTTCTTTGGATAGCTTCGTACACATGCACGCCGTGGGTTACCCTTCGGCAACATATGGTTCGCAATCTTTTCATCGCAAAGAGTGTGGATTGGACAAGAACACTCTGCTGAAGATCTTAACCGGATAAGGGGGGTCGAAAAGTAACCATGGTTCATGTGCTATCAAGACCGTCGATACCAAAACGGGGCGTGTACTGACATGAGTATCACTGAAGCCAACCAGCGTCTGGAACTTCAGGCGACCAAGTGTATTTTTTGCGGGGATGCCCCAAATCTGGAACGTTATCCACCGAGGTTTTCTCCTGAAAAATTGTCTGCATACACCTTCAGTGCCCGTCGAAACCGGCAACGGGAGCATTATCGTATCGTCTGCTGCGCCAACTGTGGACTGGTCCGTTCGGATCCGGTCTTGAAAGAAGAGGTACAAAATCAATTTTACCGAGAAAGCGAGTTTTTGTTTTCA
Organism: Magnetococcales bacterium; assembly: GCA_015228925.1. Taxonomy (GTDB): domain Bacteria; phylum Pseudomonadota; class Magnetococcia; order Magnetococcales; family UBA8363; genus UBA8363. Next base: position 10,474 of record JADGCQ010000009.1, read on the forward strand.
GAAGAAGCTCCGTTTGCTGCCAGAACCTATGCCTATCTTCTGGAGAGGCTGTTACGGCAGCATCAGGGGGATAAACCGGTCCACAGCGTCTGCGAAATTGGTTGTAGCAGTGGTTTCTTCCTGGAACAATGTATAGACTTGGGCTTTGACGACGTGATAGGCTTTGAACCAAGCATTCAATGTCGGCAACATGCCGCACCGAAGGTGCGTGACCGTATCATTACCGCTCCTTTTTCTCCAGAACATGTCGCTGGGCGACGCTTTGATCTTTTGTGTAGTTTCCATGTTTTTGATCATTTGCGAAACCCGTTACAGGTTTTGTCTGATGCGGCGACCCATCTGAATGGGGGCGGTTATGTCTTCCTGGTTTGTCACGATGTCGAAAGTCTGGGTGCCCATATGCTGGGGAGTCGTAATCCTATTTTTGACGTTGAACATATTTATCTGTTTTCAAAAAAAACCATTAGCATGATGCTGGAAAGAACGGGGTTTACCACATTGGAAGTTGGCTCGCTGACGAATACCTATCCTTTGGGGTACTGGATGAGGATGTTCCCCGGTGCGGGTGGCATTGCTCAATGGTTGCCGCGCATGTTGGCACGTTTGCCAATATCTTTGCGGGCAGGTAACCTTTATGCGTTTGGCCGTAAGGGAGGGGGGGGAGGCAATGCTGACAGATAAGATGATCTCAGTGGTAGTGACCTGCTACCGTGATGAAGGAAGCGTCAGGGAATTACTGCGTCGCCTTGAGACAGTAATGCAGGAGGTGACCCCCAACTGGGAGGTGATCTACGTCAACGATGCCAGTCCTGACCAAGCAGAGCAGGTGCTTTTGGAAGAGGCCCGGACCAATAAACGCCTAACGGTGATCTCCCATTCGCGCAATTTTGGAGCCCAGGTGGCGTTTACCACGGGGATGATGCAGGCCAAAGGCGACGCCGTGGTAATTATGGATGGTGATTTACAAGATCCACCGGACTTAATTCATGATTTTGTTCGTCTCTGGATAGAGAAGTATGATGTTGTCTATGGTATTCGCGCTGAACGCACGGAAGGGTGGGCGCGCAACCTTGGGTATAAAGTATTTTACAGAATATTAAAAAGGATTTCCTACCTAGATGTCCCCGTAGATGCTGGGGAATTTTCTTTGATGGATCGTGTCGTCGTTGATGTGATCCTCCACGCTGAGGAACGGGATCGTCTGGTTCGAGGGTTGCGCGTTCATGCCGGATTCAGACAAACGGGAGTTCCATTCAAACGTCCGGCCCGCTTTTCCGGCGAATCCACGCAAAGTCTGCTAGACTATGTCATGTGGGCGTTTAAATCTTTTACCAGCTATTCCTTGTTTCCACTGCGCCTGATTACGGTGATGTCATTTCTATTAACATTGGTGTCGTTCCTGTTTCTTCTGTACTTTCTGGCCGGTTATTTATTAGGTCTTCCAGCCCCTCCCGGTTTTATGAGTCTGATGATGATCATATTGACGTTGGGAGCCATCATCATGTTTTCCCTGGGGATGATCGGTGAATATCTGGGACGACTTTTTTTAGAGATCAAACAACGCCCACAACCGGTGATCAGTCGATTGGTAAACGATCACCGTGACCATCCTCTGCCCTGGTTGGGGAGAGTCAACGATTTTCGTGAACAGTCACCCGACCAATCCACAGCATCTTCCCTGTTGCGGGATGGTGAGAAGCGGGATGGGCATAGTTCCGAGTAAGGCGAAGCGGGAGAGTTATTTTGCCAGAACTGGATTTGCAAGAGCAGTTTCGTCCGCCGGACAACCTTCCACCGGGACACTTGTGGTTAGGCAGGGTGCTGTTTGCCTTGCGTCCCTGGCTGGATTTGCAGGTGGGGTCGGTTTTGCTGCCGTTGATTCCTTGGCTGCGTGGTCGCCGAGGCAAGGTGTTGGAAGTGGGTTGCGGAGCGCAACCTTATCGGCATTTTTTATCCGATGCCAGTGTTTATCGCTGCTTGGATTGGTCCGGGGCAGAACCCTACTTCAATTATGCGACTCCCGATACGGAAAGGTATCATGGGGAGCGGTTTCCCGTTGAAGACGGTTGGGCAGAGCATGTGTTTCATACAGAAGTTTTGGAGCATGTTTGGGACATGCCTGGTTTTTTGGCAGAGTGCCGCCGGGTGATGGCGGCTGGAGGGAGTCTGTTTTTCACCATACCATTTCAGGCGCGCTACCATTACATTCCCCACGATTATTGGCGGTGTACTCCGGCGGCTTTGGAGCGCATGCTGCGTGAGGCAGGCTTTCAAGATGTCCAGATCACTTCCCGTGGGACCGATGTGACCGTGGCCATTTACAAAGTTGTCAGTGTGGTCTATCGGCTGTTGTTGAGCAAGCAGTGGGTCAACACTGCGATTGGCATCGTTTTACTTCCGTTGTTGGTGACTGGTTTGGTGCTGGGACAGATCTCCCTTCGCAGCCGGTGGGGATCGACGGATGATACGTTGGGTTATGTGATCACTGCTTCTGTTGCCAGTAGCCAATAGCGTCAATTCGTTACGTTTCCCAAAGGACATCCCCCATGCCGGTACGGATCACCTTGTACGATTATGCCTACGAAACTCTGGCCATTCAGTATCTGGCATCCATACTGATGCAGGAGGGTTTTCCGGCCAGTGTCCATTACGACTTATCCATGGATATGGATTATCTGGATCAGGATTTTTTCCTGACCAAATGGCTCTCGCTAACCCCCTTGGAGGCGGCCAAAGGGATATTGGAACACAAACCGGAGGTGGTGGGGTTTTCGCTGCTGACCCCTTTTTATGTGAAGCTACGCCGCATTATCCGTGCCGTTAAAGAATTGGCACCGGAGGTGGTTGTCGTGGCGGGTGGACCACATCCGACGCTGGTTCCGGCGGGTACATTGGAAAATCACGATATTGATTTCATTTTTGTAGGCGAAGCAGATTTTTCTCTTCCGAATTTTCTCAGACTTTTGGAAAACGAAGGACTTGAAAAAGTGAGGTCATTGCCTAAAGAGGCGATGCCAGGGGTATGGAATCGTTTTGGTGAGGAGATTAGGGATCGTGGTTACGGCCCGTTCCGGGGTAACCTAGATGAGGTACCGTTTCCAGAGAAGGACGCTTATTATTTGCGTAATCCTTCCTTGAGACTTTTGTATACGGCAACGTGCAGTCGGGGCTGCGTATTTTCCTGTACGTATTGCAATAGCAGTACTTTGCGAAAGATTTATAAAGAGGAGTGCGGAGAACGTTATTTTCGCGTCCGTTCGGTGGGTAATGTCATTGAGGAACTGCGGCAAGCTAAAGAACGTTACCGGCCAAAGTATGTGATGTTTTTGGACAATCTGTTTGCCCCGCAAATATCATGGCTGCGGAAATTTGCCGAAGAATATCCTCGTGAAGTTGGTTTGCCATTTTTTTGCGAGACCAATCCCATGTCACACACCAGAGAAAGTTTGGAGTTAATTGCCAAAGCGGGTTGCGTGTTGTTGCAGTTTGGATTCCAGAGTGCCAATGAAGAGGTACGCCGTACCATTCTTGGTCGTCGTGAGTCCAATGATCGTATCCGGGAGCTGGTTGTGGCGGCCAGAGAATTGGGAATGTTTGTGTGTGTAGACCACATTGCCAACCTGCCTGGGGAGGTGCGGGCACATTTGGATGAAGCTGTAGCTTTATATCAAGAAATTCGTCCTAATTGGATCAATCTTGGTTTTTTGCAATATTATCCAGAATCAGACATCATTGAAATAGCCATTTCTCGCCGTTTTATGACCCGGGAAGAGGTATTGCCTATTTTCCGCGGTGAGAGCCAAAGTTCGTTTCGTTTGTTGGCCCGTTCAGGACTTGGAGAATTTTACCATACTTTGCCCATACGTTTGTTTGCCGCATTCAAGCTTCCGCCACGGATGGGTAATTGGGTGATTGGGTTGTTGGAACACAGACTGTTCACCCGATCCCTCTCCTGGAGTGCTTCGCTATTCATTTACGCATCCAGAATTTTTTATGCGTTCACAGACAGGAGGGATTTTCTGATACGGCACCATATTGTTCGTAACCTCTACGTCATTAAAAACTTGGCGTTAGAAAAATGGAGACTGCATGGCGGACACTGAGGAGATTACACGTAATCTATTAGAGATGTATGGGCATGATGATTGGATCATGCGCGGCAACTTTCGCATTTTTCTGGAATTGTCCGGCATAGCGAGTTTACCTCGTTCTGCGGCAATTTTGGATTTGGGTTGCGCTATGGGGCATTTCATGCGGCTGCTACAGAACCAGGGTTTCAGTCATGTAACAGGTGTGGATGCCGCTCCCGCCATGGTGGATATTGCCCGAAAAATAACCGGTTGTACCATCCATTTGAGCGATGCCACCCTGTGTGATCAATTATTGACTCCGGGGAGTCAGGATGTCATCGTCATATCCGACCTGATTCACCACCTGGAGAAAGTGAGTGAATGGGAGAGATTGCTGATGGGGTGTCATCGACTTTTGAAACCGGGTGGTATTTTGGTGATTCGGGAACCTTGGCCTACGCTGATAGTGCGACTGTTGCAGTTTTTTTCACAATTCCCTGTATTGTATCGAGGGGCAATGGCGGCGCGGTTACGTTCTTTTCAAGAAGAGAAAAATCTGCTTGAGCATTTTTACACCCACTGGATAACCGATTATCCGCAGCATATTGCCCGGGCCGGGTTTGCGAAAGGTCGGGATCTGGTCTGGCTGGTCCATCGGATAACGGTCTGCGTCCGTCGGGAGTCAACACCGTGAGACCGGGAATGCACCTGCTGTCGGCGGTTGGTTTGGGTGCTGTGGTATGGCACCAGACCGGGGTGGTATCGTGGGCATTGGCCATAGCGTCAGGGGCTTTTTTGTTGGATTTGGACCATATGGTGGATTATCTGGTTCACAAAAAAGGGAGACAGATTTCTATTCAAGAATTTCTGGTGCCGGGCCAACCGTCCACTTGGCAGAGAATGGTTTTCTTTATGCACGGTTATGAGTGGATTGTGGGGTTGGGCTGGCTTGCCTGGAACTATCATCTGCCCATTCTGTCATGGATGGTTTGCGGTGCAGGTATCCATCTTCTCATGGACGAAGTGGGCAACCGATTGCCAGGCAACAGACATCGCATTTCGCCGTTCTTTTATTTTTTCTGTTTTCGTTTGAGCAAGGGATTTCAGACGAAAAAAATTTCCTATTGGGTTAACGAGGAAGGTCAAGAAGTATGATTGATCTGCGAACCATGGCTGGATTGGGCTACCAAATCGTGCGAAGCAATGTGCGCAAGGAAAGACAGCCGGTTTTTCTCAGTCTGTACATTACCAACCGGTGCAATTTAAAATGTAGCTATTGTTTCGTTGTCGATCCGCGTTTTTCCAAAGAATTTTTGCGGATGCAACTCAGTTTGGGAGAAATTAAAGAAATAGTCGATGAATTTTATGCCATGGGCATGAGAATGATTTTCATGCTTGGTGGGGAACCTTTAGTCCATAAGGAGATTGGTCCCATTATCGAGCATATTGTCAACAAAGGGATTTATTTACAGGTTGTAACCAATGGTCAGTTGATTGAGCGGAGGTTGGAATCCTTGCGCCGGGTTCATGGTTTATGTGTCAGTTTGGACGGTTTGGATGAAGCCACGGATGTGATTCGTGGTGCTGGTGTGTATGAGAAAGCTTTACAAGGTATTCGTGTGGCTGTGGCCAATCGTATTCCAACGCGGGTTCATGCGGTGCTAACGCGCAATAATTTGCACCATATACGTCCTTTGGCTGAGTTGTGTCGATCTTTGAAGGTAGCGATGACCATTTCGCCACCCAATTTTCTTGGAGAGGCGGAACAGGATTATTTAAATATCACCAGTGACGAATACCGGAAGTTTTGGAAAGGTTATCTGGACTTATACATCGAAGGTCTTCCCATAGCGAATTCACCCCTGGCCATTAAGAAATGTATGAACTGGCCTAAACATTATCACCATTATATCCGGCGGGGAGAAGAATTCCCCGGGTATAAACCCACATTTTGCATGAATGGGTATACATATGTTGCCGTTGGGGCCGATGCTACCATGTATAATTGTATTAATTTGGGTCCCACCCATGGTCCCAACATACGGACCGTAGGTTTGCGTAAGGCTTGGGAGCAATTGTTGGATTATCGCCCCGACTGTGTTTCCTGCTCCAGCATCAATTGTATTGAGACCTCCCTTTTACTCAAGCTGCGTTTAAGTGCTATTTGGGAAGGGATGCGTTTTCATAAGGGTATGGTGCCGAATGGCAGTTAATTCCAAAGTATATTTACAAAAAATATCTGCGAAAATACAGGAATGGCACCTTTTCGTGGCGATATGCCTATATCATTTTATATTGGCACTTTATTATAAGGAAGTTTCGGGAGTCTCTATAGAGACTTCATGGAATCTTTGGACTATGCAACTGATCCCAAGGGATCTTCTTGAACATAAATTCCTGGAAAGCCTTTGGAATCTGCACGTGCAACCGCCCCTTTATAATGTTTTGGCAGGGATGATCCTTAAATTATCCCCTTCCAATTATTACCCAATTATGCATTATTTTAATATAGGACTTGGGACAATCGCAAGCGGAATGACATTTATTATTATTGCAACAATCACTCGAAATCGGATATTTTCTTTTATCGTTGCTGCTCTCCTTATAAACAACCCAGCCATTTATTTATACGAAGCTTATAATTTATATGCCTTCCTTACAAGTTATTTTGTTATACAGTCTGTCTTTTTTGTAGCTTGTTTTGTCCGGGACAAAAAATCCCATAACCTTATATTATTTGTTCTTTCTCTCAATCTTTTAGCCTTGACGCGGGGCAGTTTCCATTTATTTGTCCCTTTGTCGGGTTTGTTTTTCTCATGTCTTATTGTTCCAAGGCGTGAGGTATTTCGGGTGTTTTTTTTGTCGTTATTGATGTGCATTCCCACATTAGGCTGGTATGGGAAGAATCAGGTTAAATTTGGATTCTTTGGTACAAGCAGTTGGTTAGGTGGCAATTTTTTCAATGCTGTTCTTGGGGGATACCAATACCGGGACACACCAGAAGCGCGGAGTTATGTTGATAATCTTGTTGCCAAAGGGATCATTGATCCTATGGTAGGTCGGTATCCTACGGCCCTGTTGAGTGTGGCAACTATTCGGGAGGAGGGGTTTAACAAACAATCGACGATTGAGGCTCTGAATAGAGAAAATTTTATGAATATCAATTATATCGATGTTTATAAAGTTTATTTACGCAGTTCCCTTAATGTAATCAGGTATGATCCGGTGCAGTGGTTAAAGATTATTTCCACATCTTATGAGAGGTATTGCCGCCCTTCAACGGTTTTCAAGCATCTTATTTATGGCCGGACGAAAAATGAACCAGGCAACGCTGCGAAAATGACGTTGCCTGTGTTCGTCTATGAAAATATTTTCCTTGGCAAGCAATGGATGCGTCCTAGTAACCAACCGGGTGGAATCAAGATGGGATCTATTTTATTTTTTGTTTTTCCCTTGTCGTTTGTATTGTATCTGGTGCTGCTGTTGCGGGAGGGAAATGCGTCCTGGTGTGGCATTATCGGTTACATCAGAGATAATCCTATCCTGTTTGTCATTCTAACCTTTGTACTCTATAGCACCCTGGTCTCGTGCATGTTTGCTTACGATGAGAATGAGAGATATAAATTTGATATTGAACAAGTATTCTACGTTGGTCTTGCGGGTATCTGCTACACGTTATGGCCTCGATCATCGTTTCGGCCACCAGGGTGCGTGATCGGATCTTCCTTCTGCTCAACAGGCTGACGATGTTCATAAATTTGCGAAGGCTTCTGAATTTCTTGGTCCGGTTGGCCCAAACGATGATCAAGGCCCGTTTTCATAAGGGCATGGTACCGAATGGCAGTTAATTCTAAAGTATCTTTTGGTGGGATAATTCACTAACTCTGGGCTGGAAGCTGATCAGTGGAATTCCCAAAGAAAAAGCGGGAAAGCCAATGGATCCATCGAAGGTAGAAAAAATCTTTATACGGGGGTTCATAGGTTAAAATAACTTCGTGAATTCCCTGCGGGACCATGCAACCCAAAAAGGTGTGATAAGCGGGAAAAGCCCCGGTCGGGACTCCATCGATGCGTACCCGCCAAGCCGGATTGTAATTGAAGACCGACACGAGAATGCCTAGTGATGAGTAATCAACCCTCAGGATAATCTTGTCTGGGGAATATAAAATATTTTGTATCTCTGCCCATTGGTTTTCCGATGGATCTCCAAAATCCACATTCCCATCTCCCTCCTGCATAAAAACATGCGATTGCAATTGCTCCCTGGAAGATTGGCCAAGTTCCTCAAGCAATTTTTCCTTGGTAGAAAAAATCTTCTGCGCAAATACCCCAAAATAACGGGGAAACGGGTCGGTGAGACGATAGATATGAAGGATTAGGTTTTCACGCAAGCTCGGATCACCAAAACGAGACCAAAAACCAAAGGCGGCCAAAGGTTTGCGCACTTGAATGGATTCCACATGGCTCAATTCTGCATCATTGAGGCGTACAGGAGAGAAGACATAATGAACATTGGCAAGGCGTAACAGATTAATGTTTATCGATTCTCCCATTCTGAAAGGTTCATCCAAAAGCATGGTTTCCGGGAGAAGACGGAAGTATAATTTGTAGCTCCCATGGGGAAAAGGGCCAAGCCTGTTGAGAATCGGAGCGGTCATGACGTTCCAATACTCTAAAAACCTTTTTGGAATTAGGGCATTGTAGCCGTCAATCGTTTCAAAATTATGACTGATGAGCAAAGATGGAAAATAATTTTTTTCTCTGATCATCGCCGCTCTGAATGGCATGGTATCCAACTCCGTCAGAGAATGGTGTACCCTGCGCAATTCAGGTTGATCCAGGTATTCCTGTTGACTACCACTGCGTATCGTCATCCCTATCGACTGCGTAATCCAACCCAATGTCCCGAAGGTGGTGAGCAAAAAAAGAAGGGATAGTGAGCCATAAACCAACCATTCATACCCTTTTCGCATCCTTGAACTCGATGGCGTCCGTATTGACAGTGTTAAATAGCGTGCAGAAAATAAAAGCATCGTCAAAGGGAAAACCTGCGCAAACCGCCAAAATCGTATAATCTTAAAAAGACCCAGTGAAAACAAAAATTCGACAAGGAATCTGGAGCCGGCCAGGAGGAATGGTAGAAGAAGAAACAAAATATCCAGCATATTCCTAGAGTATCTTTTTTCCCGCACCCCATGAAAAAAACATCCAATGGTAGCCACAAACAAACACCATCCAAGGCTCCAAGAAAATGGCGTGAGGAAATAATTGCCGATAATGGGACGATTTGTTCCGATCACTGCTGAGAAACTAGCAAAACTCTCAATTGTATGTATAACAATATCAATACTATACCAGTATATCCTCTTGATAAACAACACTATAATGTAAACCCAGGACAGGGAAGTCGTCTCAACCAAAGGTTGCAGCAACGTCTGACTTTCTTGGATCGCTGGGTTGAAACGATATGAAAGGGGTATGGCAAACTGAACCGCCATAAAAATGGCAAGGGTTGGAATAACCATTCCAGCATGAAGGAAGGTTATGTAAATAATTCTCGATTTTAAACAACCGCGCCCATCATAAAATAATAGAATATAAATAATTATAAATGTTGATATATACACAATATCAGCAACTTCAGCCATAAAAAAAGCCGCGTAGAAAAATCCCATCGCAAATGCTATGCTACAGGAGATCGTTTTTTTTCTGAGGTTTCCTTCAATCTCTATCAGATACGCCAACCCTCCCGTAACCCAAGGGAGTACGGCATAGGCCATATTGGAGAAGGGGTCGTTCCGGACAGAAGTGAGGACGTAATAGAGCGTTGCCAAAAATCCTGTCAATAACCGCGATCCGTTTTCACGTTTCAGAAGAAAATAGGCCCCGGAAATCGACAGAATCATATAGAGCGCAACATTGATACGATATGCTGTCATCGGATCAAACAGATTAAATAAAATTTGATTGATTCCTACAAATTTTTCATCCTGAGAAAGTCCATCAAAACCGGCAACGAAATTGGGATGCCAGTAGGACAGGCCGTGTTTTTTATAATTCGACGCATTTGAAATGAGTTGTATCAGAGGACCATCGACACCATCACTGAACCGGACATAGGAATCCTCTCCCAGCATAAAATAAGGGGCGAAAAGAACGATAGCCACAACGATGAGGACGCCCCCCCAAGCAGCTTTTTTTTCATGCTGAAATCTCTCCGGTTTTTGTTCAGTTTGAATTGAGAATCCCCCGCCCCTCAGGTCTCCATTCCCATCAAAATCATCGAAGGATAGGCACGATGAAACCAAAACTCATTGTCTGCATCAAGCAGCGTTCACCAACGTCTGATTCTTGCGCTGGCCGAGGAAGCTTGGCATTGGTTGACCAACTGCAACAAGGTATCCAGAAAAAAGGGTTGAACATTGATTTGGAGACGGTTCACTGTCTGGGGGAATGTCATCAGGGGCCGAATATGCGTCTTGCCCCTGGAGGCGAATTTTTTCATGGCGTGGAAACCAAAGACATCGAGACGATTATCGATAAAATGGCGGATTTCCTCACCAAGAATCCCCCGTGACGCGGCCATGACATGGTTTGACCACCGGAGACCTCCCCTCGTTGCATCAGCGTCCAACGGTCAACTGATGGAGGAGCGTGGCCAGCACAAAACCATCTCCAGGATTGAGGGGATGTTCACCCACAGTGGGGATAACCACCGATTTTCCAAACAAAGCCGGGACGTTGTTCATGTCCTGGCTGAAACCGGGAACCAAGCTGTCCCCCAAAACAAACGGCTGGCGACGCACGAGAGAAAAATAACGCATTTTCGGATGCGGCGTGTTGTTGAGGGCAAAAAGCATGGAACCGGGAACGGGCCGTGTCAGATCAACCAAAAGAGTGCTGGAATTCCTAAGAAGGGGATAGGGAGTGCCGACAAAAAATTCCTTGATGACATCAATGGGCCAAGGATCGGAAATCTCATCCAACGCTTGTTCGGCCCGGGGCGTCCCCAAATGCGGGGTGGCGATGGTGATCAACGCTTTGACAGGGGGAATGTGCGCACGGACCAAAGCCATACGCGCCACAACACCCCCTGCCGAATGGCCAACAAGAATCAGCTTCTGACCGGGATGGGCACGGCCCAGATGATGCAACTGAGTCTCCAAAATCATGGTCTGCAAAACAATGGGTGCCAGAGAAGGCAGTTGCACAAGATAGACGGCGTTGGCTGGCAGATCGGCTTTGGTGGATCTCTGATTGGGAAGAATCCACGGCGGTTCGGGAATCACCATCCCTGCCAACGGCCAACCTTGGGAGTGCAACAAAGGGACAACACCACTGGTTTGCCAAGACTGTGCGCTACCCAAATAGCCATGGATCAAAATCACCAAATCGGCCTGGGCACTGCGGCTGAATAAAAAAACGACGGTGGCCAAAAGAAAAAAAATGTGTTTGCGCATGGGTTGTCTCTTTTAAAAGGGAGAAACCGAGTGATTGAAGAGGAAGACCTGGAAGTGGTATCATCCGAGAATCGGAAGCTGTGGGCAACTCGGTACATCGACTCGGCACAAAACAAACTTTAAAAGCCCAACCGCTGACAGGATAGTGTCCTGTTTTTCCCAAAGCAAGGGTGAGCCTTTCTCTGGGGCGGCGAGGATTGGCGTGAGGGTGTCCTGTTGTGCCCGTAATTGCTCGTTCACCTTGATAACCTGGAGGGGTAGAATGTGACTGAAGAATCCCGACCAACAAATATCGCCGTAACCGCAGTAACCCAATATCTGGAATCCCACTCCAATCCAGAAAAAGGGGAGTACGCCTTTGGCTATGCCATTACCATCCGTAACGATGGTCCCAAACCGGCACAATTGTTACGCCGACATTGGATGGTGACTTCTGATAATGGTCGCCATCAGGAGGTGCGTGGCGAGGGGGTCGTGGGGGAAAAACCACGCTTGGAACCGGGTGAGGTATTCAACTACAACAGTTGGGCCGTGTTGGAAACCCCCACAGGCCACATGGAGGGGCGTTATATGTTTGTCACCGACGAAGGGGAACGGTTTTGGACACCAATCGCGCCATTTTTTATGGAAGTTCCCGGTGCCAGAGTTCTCAATTAAACGCCACACCCTAGGGCGTGTTGACATTCAATTAAATAAAACTATTAAAATAAAAAAGGGGTCTGGGGGATTGCCCCCAGGGTTTTGATTTTGGTTTTGATTTTCATGCGCCCCTTATCCCGAAGCATTTTTTTCGCGCTTTTTGTTTTTGCGAAAAAAATGCGCAGGGCGCACGCCTTCGCTTGATGTTTTTCGCGGTTTTTGCGAAAAACATCAAGCATAATGCAATGTTTTTACACCGTCAACATTGCATTGTGTTTGCCTTCTTTCGCAAAAACCGCGAAAGAAGGCAAACCAAGGCGCACGCCTGCGCATTTTTCCCTTTAAAAGAAAAGGCACGGGAAAAATGCTTCGGGATAAAGGGCGCGTAAAAAGCAAAATCAAAATCAAAACCCTGGGGGCAATCCCCCAGACCCCTTTTTTCTTTTAATAATTTTTTAGGGGGGCAATAAATTATCGAATGTCAACACCCCCTAAAAGGGGGAAGAAAACATACCCGTCAAAAATGGGTTATGTTTCCGTTCCGCCCCCAGAGTGGTGTCAGGCCCGTGGCCTGGATGGCAAACTATGTTGTCTCCCAAGGGAAGCAACCGTTTTTTGATGGAATGGAGCAACTGGCTATGATTTCCACCCGGAAGGTCGGTGCGACCAATGGAACCCTGAAACAACGTATCCCCGACCGCCATACTGTCTCCCCAGCGTAGACAAACGCCACCAGGGGTATGTCCAGGGGTGTGAATGACGTGAATCTCCATCCCCGATACCTGAAGGGTTTCGTCGTCCGCAAGTTCCCGATCAATGGTGGGCGCAGAACCAAACGGCAACCCCCAAGCCCGTGCATGTTGCTTGGCAGCCGCAACCAAAGAGGCATCCCCAGGATGAATCCAAAATTCACACCCAGTCTTTTCCTTTAAATCGGTTACACCACCCAAATGGTCAAAATGACCGTGGGTGTTGATAATGTGGGTCAACTTCGCCCCCAATCGATCCAACTGCACCAAAATCCGGTCAGCATCACCACCAGGATCCATAATCACCGCCAATCCTTCCTCACGGTTGACCAATATCTGACAATTGACTTGGAGAACGCCCGCTTCCATGGCAAGATGATAGGGTGTAACCATCGGTTATTCCTTAAAAATGTTTGAATATGGTTTCTAGAATCGAAATGCTCAACGGTATGCCCCGCAATTTTGTGATGCGCTAGTGTGTCATGTTGGCTGTCAACCCCTCACGCATCACAACCTTGTACCCTTTTTCCCGGAGTTGATCTACCAGCAAATCCATATTTTCCATGGCAGGATCCAAATCGTCGAATATCTGACGACGAACCGTTCCCGACGAACCGGAACGACCCCACTCCCGGATGATCTGCCATTCTCCCAGAAGATCGCGTTGAATCTGGATGGAATAAAACCAGACTTCTCCAGACTGAGCGTTGATTTTTTGCAGGTAGGCTTTCATGTCATGATATGCTTTGATCCGCCTGTGCGATTTTTCCGTGTACCAGCCCTTGACCCAGCTATAATAGGACAGAAACCATGTCAGTTCGCAAGTCAATGTGAAAAATTTTAATTCAATATCACAAAAAAAGGGGTATCATGGTCGCATCGACACCACCACAGTCCTGGATCATCCCCCGGCCCATCGTCAATCGCATCCTGACCCATGCCATGCAAACAGCACCCCAGGAATGTGTCGGTCTGCTTTCGGGAAATCAGCGGCAAATCAAAGGATGGCACCCGATGACCAACCATTGGCACCATGAACGCCGCTTCCTTGCCGATCCTTCTCAGCAGATTCAAATCATGAAGGAATTACGCTCTCGTGGCGAAGAGATCGTCGCCATTTATCACAGCCATCCACAAGCGGCTGCGCAACCGTCGTATCGAGATCTGCAAGAATCGCATTACCCCGATGCCCTGTATCTTATCGTCTCCCTGGATACCCTGGGGCGACTGGACATGAATGGGTTCCTCCTTCGGGATGGCACTGCGGAACCGCAAGAATTGACCCTCTGCGATTGACGGTGGTTCAAATATTTTGTTAAAAATGATCAGTCCAAATAGGGTGGAATTGTGATGATGCGGTTTCTCAAATGGTTGTTTCATTCCCTGACCCCCTATCTTGTGGGCGTGTTGTTGGGAATCGGATTTTTTATATTGCTTGCCCGTTTCATAGGCTCCCCTGGAAAATTATTGCAAAGTGCCCCCGATCTTTCCCAACATGTGGCATGGTTGTCCGGGGTCATGAACGGCAAAGTGGCATCCGATACTTCCGAGGTCAAAGTTGAAACCGTCCGCATCGCCCCCAAACAGGACATCCCGGAAGGTGCCACGGTTGCCCAATCACACGCCAGCTCCAAAGTATCCCCTCACCAGGAGACGACCACCCCAACAACCCCAGCAGTAAGTTTGCCGCAACCTGCCAGCCCCCTCCCCCTTTCGGGGCAGAAATACGTTCCAGTTCAAACGCACAGCTCAGGGGATCATCGAGGTGATGGCGTGGACGCGACGCATGGGCCAACAATGATCATCATCGAAGAGTGTGGGCTACCTCCCATGAGGCCGGGTTTGGATCAGGAACGTTATATGGCATGCCAATGGCGGCGCAATTGCCAAATCCGTGTCGATAACTATCAAAAAATGATTGCCCAGGGGTTACAGGGGTGTCCAAAAAATACCACCCATGCCCAAATGTGCCGCAATTTCTACCGCTCATTGGAAATGCAAAATCCTCCCCAGGCGTGTGATGGACCGCCATGGTATGGCGTGAGCCAAAGAAACTAAAAACCTTATTTTAGACACGAAACCGGGCAATCTGAGATATGTGAAGATAACTCTTCTCAAGGTCGGGAACATGCCGGATCAAATTGGCCAAAGCAGATAACATCATTTCGGGGTTGTCGGGATAGTCATGGCTTGCTTGATTGCGGAGTTCCCGTAGCACCTGCCACCCTTCGGCAGAGGGGAGAATTCCCAATTGCTCGGCACGATTGAGTTTATCGAGAAATGGCTCCCCTTCGCGCCATTCTGCCAGTAATACCAATAAGGAAGGGAGAAGTCGCAGACCCATGGCGTCTTGCAATCGACCAAAACGGAACAAAAGTTGGTCCAAGGTGCGGATTTCTTCATTGCTGAGGTTCTCATGCGCCCCTGTTCGCAAAGCTTTAAAATGTACCGCTTCCTCATAAGCCAACCGTAAATGAAACCCATGTTGATCACATTCCTTCAATGCCTGAGTCAATTTGAGTCGGGCCACTTCCTGGGTCATGGTCACAACGCGATTCCCGTTTCCCGAGCTATCCGCTGAATGGGTTCTTGTGTTTTGCCCTCTGCGGGGGCAAAAACCAGGTCGATGCGACGCTCTCCAAGCCTCTGTTTGGCTCGGACTAAAAAACGAATTTTGCCCGCCAACATTTCCGCAACCGTGTTATGGACACCGGTGACATAAAGATCAATATCTCCCCCCCTTTGGGTATCATCGGTTCGGGAACCAAAAAGATAGAGGCGGGCCTGGGGACCAAACACCTCCAGACCAACCTCTTTAAGTATGGTGATTTGATGGGGCGTCAAGCGCATGGATTCGATTTCTAGCGAACGTTATGTTTCCTCTACCCTTTCCAAAGGTTCGATGGTAATCGCTCTTCAGGAGCGGTTCAAGTCAAATGATCAGGCAATGGCCTGGCGTGCCATCGGCAATCGGAGACCATTGCCTGGATCAGGATTACATCCGGCCTTTCCCACGACCGGCGTAACCAGAAGTTATTGTTGATGTAAAACGATTATTATTGTCATGCTGCCAATGAACATCACCTGTACCATCCTCCCGACGAATCAGACACTTCCACTGAAAATCTGGCTGTGAAGGAAGGTTTGACACAACCCCGGTCCATATCGGTTCGGTCGGGCCATAGCGTCCCCCAGAGGGGGGTGGTGTGACGATATATTCCCAATAGATACTGGGATCCAATTTGACGGCCTGGGCGGGATTCCAACTCCCCAACTCTGACAAAGAACCGGTTACATAAACACTCCAACCCGGCTCGGTTTTTCCATTGTCGCAAACAAAATTGACCGATGTTTTCTTGGCGACCGGTGCCAAATTAAAAACAAATTCCTTATTTCCGGTCAATATATTGGTTGGGGGTACTTTGGCCACAATCCAACGCTCATCCACCGAAACCCAACCGCTGGCAGCCTGATCCAAGTCCTTACGGGAATCGCGCTTGCTTAAAGGCTGTCCTTGGAAAAGAACCTCCATACCACGGGCATTTTCTACAACAAGTTCCACAATCATGGATCGCTCGGATGGAACACCAGAAGGGAGAGAACCACCATCGGCAACCTTGCTTGGATCCACCATCACCTTGACCTGAGTATCGGACACTTGTTGTTGATGTAACAGGGTTGTCACATACCGATAACTCGGATTACCCTGATTGTCATAGCTGGAGATGGTTGTCCCATCATCTTCATACAGCGTGAACTGGGAAGCTTTCTGATCGGCATACACACGCATCATCAGGTCTGTATTTTGGCCGCCCGCACGTTGATGATCAAAGGCATCCTTGGTTTGATCATTGACGTTCATCATCGGCAAAATGGCCCCCGCTTTGACAAAGGCCGGCAAACGCAACAATCCGTCCCGATAAACCGGCAGATTGTCCAGATATTCACCCTGGCTGGTAAACCATTCATGGGTATTGAAGTTGCTCCAACGCCCTTTGGGTAAATACAAATTCCGTTCATATTCCCCATGCGCCGCCACCATGCCCACCATGATACTGTCACCCACCATTTTTTGATTGCCCATTTGCGCCAGCGTGGCATCCTCCGGGAAATAAAAGACAGGCGGCGGAATAATCGGTTCACCTTCCAAGAAAGCACGGTAGGCCAAGCTGTAATAATAGGGAATCAATTGATACCGTTGACGAATGTTGGCCAAATTGCTCTCTTTATGACCAACCTTGTTGGGTGCGGTGGCGTAGGGATAAGCGATGCTCACAAACTCATTGTCAACATGGGGCCGGACTGGGACATCAAACCAGGATCCATAAGCAAACCATTGGGTGTAGAGTTCATTTTCATACTTGCGATATAAGCCTTCTTTGTCATTGAATGGCAGGGCTGATTTGCGGAAACCACCAATATCGGCCCCATAATAGTCGATGCCGGAAAAAGACATGTGCATTTGTGAATTGGCGTGCGCGGCCAAAGATTCTACATGAGATCCGATATCGCCAGACCACATGGCCGTCCCAAATCGTTGTGTCCCTGCGGCCCCAGACCGGGATACAATGAATGGACGGGGACGTTTCACACCCAGGTTATCGGTATCCTCTCGATGGTTCCAATATCCATTCCAAATGGAACGATTCCACAAAAGATTGTAAAGGTTATGGATATCGGAATGATGATTTTTAAGTTCCGGTTGATTCTCTCGATTGACGGATTGTTCCAACCCTTCGTAACAGGCCTCTTCCCTTCGGGTCTCCGGTTCACCAAGATCGGTCCAATGGGCATGGACCCCTTTCATGGACAAATTGGGATAACGCCTGTTGTCGTGAATCCATGCACCAGCCTGGGGGTCTGACCAATCCATCATATGACCCTTGCCCCAAAAATCGTTCTTTTCGATCTCGATGGCCTTTTGCTGACGGGCATCACACACCCCTCCTGTCCGCTGATAGGCCGATAGGTTTCCAGGCATTTCACTGTAAGTATTGGTATTTTTGTTGAGATAAGACTCTTCGATGACCGTCAAGCCAACGTGATCCTGGTGCAAATCTTTGATGTGTTGATCGGGATTGGTAAAATCAAAATGATTGGCTTTCAAACTCTCCGATTGATTCTGGTCCCAATCCAACAGGCCCATGAATTGCTGGTTTTCATTCTTTGTATTAATGCCGCCAAACCAGTTCAGATCCAGGACAAAACCATCCACCGGAAAGCCATCGTTACGCAATCCTTGGCGCAGAGTGTCGATTTCCTCCCAATTGTCGTACCCAAATTCCGAAACCCAAAGTCCAAAGGATTTGCGCGGGGGGACCGGAGGGCGTCCAGTCAGATCCATATAGGTGGAACGCAAGCTTTTTAAATCGGGTCCAGTGATAAGATACCAGCGTAGCTGGTCACCATACATGGCGGCATTCCACGTTGAACCTTCAAAAGACCAATCCTGTTTATAGACATTATCCATAAACAAAGCGTAGTGGCGTCCATCGGATCCCGTGGCAAAGTAAACTGGGATTTGTACATTGCCGACCATGCCACCGCCAAATACAACAAAATCGTTCCCTAACTCCCCTTGACCAACCCGCTTTTTTTGCTGTCTACGGTCGCCGTCGGCTTGTCCTGGATTTTGCAACTGCTGTCCCAACCCATAGACATGATCCATACCGTTGGCATCGATTTGGATCCCTTTCCAGGGATTTTCCAAATTGTTTGGACAGATTCTTGTCAACGTTTTTCCACCCTGTTGTTTATCCGCCAAAGTCAGGCACAGACTGGCGGGATCAATGTCAATCCGCATCGCTCCCGTTTCCAGAACCTTGCCATTGGCAGAGATGCTGTACTGGGTGGCACCGGGAAAATTTGTTCGAGCAACCATGGGGGACGTATAAATAGGCTGGTCAACCTGGGGAACCGGCATGGCCGAGGCCTCAAAATGGACCAAGTTTTCACTCAACACTTCAACTTTCAAGTATTCATTGTTTTTATTTGTAAATATCTTTCTTTGTGGCGTAGCATCCGCAGCGTTTACGGCTGGTAAACCCAATGGTACAAAAAGCCCTGCGACCAATAGCCTGAAGGGAAAATGTTTATGGCTTGGCACGGAACCCCCCTGTCGTTGAGTGTGATGAACGATTCATGGCACGGCAATGATAAAATTAAATATCATTATCATTGAGACTGAGAATCATGATAATCAAGATAACTGTCATGGGCAATGGATTGCAATAAATATGGTCATTCAAATCATGGGAGATCAATCTTGAAGCCTTCCAACCCATTGCAAAAGTTAGAAGACAAAAATCCTTTTGCGGCCATTAAAACCCGCCATGGACGCATGTTTGAGATTTTCCGTTATTTGCACACGGTAGCGGGTTCACAACAACCGGTTTTGATCCATGGTGAAACGGGGGTCGGCAAAGAATTGGTGGTGCAGGCATTGCACAAGGCCAGCGGTCTGAGTGGACCCTTGATCGCGGTGAACGTCGCCGGACTGGATGGCACTATGTTCTCCGATACCTTATTTGGTCATATCCGTGGGGCCTATTCCGGTGCCGAAAGCATTCGTCACGGATTGGTGGCCGAAGCCCAGGGAGGGACACTGTTTCTCGATGAGATGGGTGACCTCAACCAGGAATCCCAGACCAAATTACTCAGACTGTTGCAAGAAAGGACTTATTATCCCTTGGGGGCGGACGTGACGCGGACAACCAATGCCCGGGTAGTCTGTGCAACCCATTGTGATCTTAAGAAACATATAGCACAGGGGTTGTTTCGCGCCGATCTTTATTATCGTCTTGCGGCGCACCATGTATCGATACCGCCACTGCGGGAGCGCGTCGAAGACATTGCCCTGCTCACCGAACATTTTGTTGCCGAATCGGCCCATGCGTTGGGTAGGCCGCCTCCTCGAATACCCGACGAATTTTTGCAATACCTCGAAGCTTATCTTTTTCCGGGTAATGTCCGAGAACTTCAGGCATTGATTCACGATGCCGTGGCTTGTCATAGCGATGGGGTGTTATCTTGGGAAACGGTTGCCATCAAACTCCAAGATACGGACCATTTCTCTGGAAAGAGCGGTTCCGTAATCTGGCATGGGGGAAACACCCTATTCCGTGCCATCCCAGGTCCATTACCCACATTCAAAGAGGTGGAGCGGCAGCTTTTGGAGGAGGCCTTGCGTCGTAGTCATGGCAATCAGGGGGTTGCTGCGACCATGCTGGGCATCTCACGGACGGCCCTCAATCGGCGCGTTCAGATGGCGTTGCGTCGCAAAAAAAATCGGGTATTGAACCCAAGAACCCAATAAACGGTGTCATTGCAATCCTGGGCAATCCTGGCGCGACGGGTGCTGCCGTGACCAGTGGACGGGGTTAGCCCAATTTCATCAACGCAAACAATGCGCCAATGATCAAAGCGGTTTGCGCCACAAACATGCTTGCCATCCATTTAATGATCTCCACTTTGGCGGCTTCAACCTTGGCGTCCACTTTGGCCAAAATTTCAACCTTCGTGGTTTCAATCTTACCACTCAGTTCGGCTTTCGTCGCCTCAATCTTACCGTCCAGTTCTTTGATATCCCGTTTCAGTTCGGCTTTCGTCGCCTCAATCTGACCGTCTAGTTCTTTAATATCTCGTTTCAGTTCAGCTTTCGTGGCTTCAATCTTACCATCTATTTCCTTGATATCTCGTTGCAGTTCAGCTTTCGTGGCTTCAATCTTACCATCTATTTCCTTGAGATCTCGTTGCAGTTCAGCTTTCGTGGCTGCAATCTTACCATCTATTTCCTTGATATCTCGTTGCAGTTCAGCTTTCGTGGCTTCAATCCTACCATCTATTTCCTTGAGATCCCGCTTCAGGTTGGCTCCCACGTCGGCCAAATCCCGATTGAGGAGCATCATATCCTGTTTGGTAGCGAGCCGATCTTCCACCAGGACAACCAATGCTTCTGCCTGAATTTCTGCTTGGCGTTCATCCACGCCCGCATCGCGCAGCTTTCTGACATAGGCGAGTGTGTCAAAAGCGATGGTTGTACTCATGATGCTCGTCTCCTGGCCGTCAATGCCGCACTGAACTCTCCGGGCATTCTATCCCACATCATCTCACACCGTCCAACACTATCTTAAATCCAGAAACAACGCACACATCGTTGACCGTTTCACAGCCGATTTCGCCCCAAAAATGCCTCTACCCTATCGAAAACTAAGGACTGATTGTCCCAGGGGATAATCATCAATTCCGGTTCCCGCTTGAACCAGGTCACTTGGCGTTTGGCATAGCGGCGGCTTTCACGTTTGGCATGATCCACTGCCATGTCCAACGTGCAATGGCCATCAAAAAAAGGGAACAACTGCCGATAACCCACCGCTTTCATGGCGGGGTGATCCCGGTCGTATCCCGCTTTCCACAAGGTTTCAATCTCATCCAATAAACCAAGTGCCAACATCTGATCAAAACGGGCATCGATCCGTTCATAAAGTAACGCCCGTGGCCAACTGAAAGCGAGTTTCAACACCGAAAGTCGCGGCGGTGGCGGTTGTCTCTGCTGCCAAAGGGTTAAAGGGATCCCTGTCGCGGTAACAACCGCCAAACCTTGGACAATCCGGTGGGAGTCGCCTTCTGGAATACGTTGCGCCAGTTCGGGATCACACTGTTTCAAGCGATCGTGAAGTGCTGGCCATCCCCATCGAAGACCTTCCTGGCGCAACCCTTCCCGAATGGATGGATCCATCGACGGCATGGTGGCAAGACCACATTCCACCGCCCGAAAATAAAGACCGCTACCACCCACAAACAAGGGGATCACCCGGCGGCTGTGACAATCCCGGATGACACCCCAAGCCTCCTCACGATAACGGTCGGCAGAATAGACTTCCGGTGGCGCAACCCGGTCCAAAAGATGGTGGCGCACCTGCGACCGTTCTTCATCTCCAGGCTTCGCGGCACCGATGGAAAAACCTCGGTAAATCTGCACCGAATCGGCGTTGACGATCTCCAGGGAATAACGTTTGGCCAACGCCATCCCCACATCGCTTTTACCCGATGCCGTCGGCCCCATGAGAAAAATAACCGGACCCTGGGGAGGGGCCTCAGCCAATGGAGAAACTGGATCGATCAACATACCCCTTTGCCAACTCCAATGCTGGGCGGTTACGATGGATTATCCCCACACCATGGGGGTTTTCAGTATGTCGGGGAGGCTGGTGGGCAGTCTACAAAAAAAAAGGATTGCAGTCATGTTGTTGAAAGATAAGGTCACCCTGGTTACCGGGGCAGGAACAGGGATCGGACAAGCGGTGGCAAACCTGTTTGCCCGCGAGGGGGCCTGGGTCATCCTCCTGGGCCGGACTCAAAAAACATTGGAGGAGACTTTTGACCAGATCACGACCGTCGGCGGTCGGGCGGTCATCCTCCCCTTGGACCTGGAAAACGCCTTGAACCTTGTTCCCGACGTGGTGCGGGCCGTCCATGAACGGTTCGGTCGCCTGGATGTTTTGGTCAACAATGCGGGCATCCTGGGAACCCTGACCCCTTTGGAACATTTCGATAGCGTCTTGTGGGAGCAGGTGTTTCGGATCAACGTGACCGCCCCGTTCTTTTTAACCCGTGAGATGATCCCCCTGTTAAAACGCAGCCCCGACGCCTCGGTGATCAACGTCGTTTCGACGGTCGCCTTCAAAGGCCGACCCTTTTGGGGGGCTTATAGTGCTGCCAAGGCGGCATTGGTCAACCTGACCGAAACCTGGGCGGGGGAATTTCCCAATCAGGGGATCCGTTTCAACACCGTCAACCCCGGAGCCACCGCCACCACCATGCGTGCCCAAGCCTATCCTGGGGAAGACCCCGCAACTTTACCCACACCCCAGCAGGTGGCCCGCGTATTTCTCTATCTGGCTGCAAACCATTCCCGCGATGTCCGCGGCCAACACCTCAACGCCCGCGATTGGCTCTCATGGCAATTGTAAATCAATAAACAAAAATTATTAAAAGAAAAAAGGGGTCTGGGGGATTGCCCCCAGGGTTTTGATTTTGATTCTAAAAAAAAAGATTTCCATGTTTAAGCTTTTGACTTTGTTTTTGAATTGAAACAAAGTCAAAAGCAAAATCAAAAGCGGAAAATGGAAACCTTTTTGTTTAAAGTCAAAATCAAATTCAAAATCAAAACCCTGGGGGCAATCCCCCAGACCCCTTTTTTCTTTTAATCATTTATTTTTCGTCCCCATCCAAAGATCACCGGTGCGGTTTCGCCGGAACAGGCGGTTTGGCACTCAGCACCTGGGCCATCTGTGCCACACTGTCGGCCATGGAGCAACCCTCGCGCACCGATTGCCGCAAAAAGGCCCGAATCGGTTCAAATAATTGGATGGAGCGATCAATACGGGGGTTGCTACCCGCCACATAAGCACCGATGTTGATCATATCCTCCGCCTTGGCATAAGTTGCCAAAGATTCCCGCAACGATGCCGCAACGCGAATTTGTTCGTCGCTCACCAAATCCGTCATAAGCCGGGAGATGGAGGCCAAGACATCCAACGCCGGATAATGATTGGCCGATGCCAAATCCCGAGACAAAACAAAGTGACCATCCAAGATACCTCGGACGGCATCGACGATAGGATCCTGAAGATCATCCCCTTCCATCAACACCGTATAGAGTCCGGTAATACTACCGTTCCCCCGGTCCCGGCCCGCCCGCTCCAACAGTTTCGGCAACAACATAAACGTCGATGGGGGATAACCCCGGCTGGTCGGCGGTTCCCCCCGCGCCAAACCAATTTCCCGTTGCGCCATGGCAAAACGGGTCACCGAATCCATCAGCAACAACACATTCTGTTCCTTGGCGCGAAAATATTCAGCAATGGCCGTCGCCAAAAAGGCAGCGCGCAACCGTAATAAAGGTGGCTGATCCGAAGTGGCCACAACCACCACCGAACGCGCCATCCCTTCGGGGCCTAAATCTTTTTCCAAAAATTCCACCACCTCCCGTCCCCGCTCCCCAACCAGGGCGATGACGTTGACATCCGCCTCGGTATAACGGGCCATCATCCCCAAAAGGGTACTTTTCCCCACCCCGGAACCGGAAAAAATCCCAATCCGTTGTCCCCGCCCCAAGGTCAACAACGCATTGATGGATCGGATACCAATATCCAACGGTTGATCGATACGACGACGTTGCATGGGATTGATGGGATCGGAATGCAATGCAATCCGCTCGTGGGTATGGATGGGAGGGCCATTATCGATGGGTTCTCCCAAAGGGCCAAGTACCCGACCCAAAAGATCCGGTCCCACACCCACCATTTCCGATTGGCTTTCGGCAAGGATCAAACTGCCGGGATGGATCCCCTTGAGGGAACCCATGGGCATCAACAACAAAGAATTATTCCGAAACCCAACCACCTCCGCCTTGACCGATTCCGCATCGCCTTCGGGAATCACCTCGCACAGATCACCAATGGAGGCGGCAGGCCCCGCGCTTTCAATGAGCAATCCAACCACCTGGGTCACACGGCCAACCCGCCGCAGTCCCAACGCCCCCCGTGCGCTATCGGCATAATCCTCCCAAGGGATGGTCATGGCACGCATCATGGCGTTTTCTCACCATCATCTTCAGAAATCATCGCATCGCCTGGAGTCTGCGCACTTTGAGCCGCCTGCGCCATGGCGTTCAGACCGTGAACCGCCAAAACGGGACGTTCCCCTTCCAATGAACGGATGGCCCGACCAGCGGCGGCATCGGCAATGTCACCATGGGGGCCGGCGGTCAGCCGTTCCTGCAAAAACTGGCGAATCTGAATTTCAACCTCCCGCAATTGTTCCTCGATCAAATCTTCCAGGCCACCAAAATCGCTGTCCATGGTGACCGAACCCGGCTTGACACGCGCATCGGCCTCAAGTGTGAGTCCCTGCAAATCCTCCATGTCCTTGATGATCTCATAAACTTCCGGCGCAATATGCAACACAATGTTGCGCCTGCCGGCGGCATGTTTCAAAATTCGGTGAATCCGATGAACGATCATTTCGGGATGAATACTCAGTTCATGCGCCAACAACTCCCGTGTCAAGGTCAGGCAGGTCTCGACAAGAAACCTTTCGGAAGCGGCAAAAATCCGCTCCGGCAAACCATCCAATTCCCGGATCTGGCTCTCCAACTGCGGCAAAACCCGGTTGATCTCCTGCTGCATTCTTTGTTCGCCAATCTCCAAACCCGCCTGTTCCGCCTCGGCGTAAACCTTTTGATACAACGCCCGCTCCATCTCCTCCATGCGCCGACGCTGAATCTCTTCTGGGGGGATCTCAGGAACCTCCACCTCACGTGTCACTTCGGGCAGGCGACCATTGGGCATATACCGCATGAAGGTTTCGCCAGATTGACCCTGAACATCTTGATGCGACAAAAGATCGCTGTACAGCAGTCTGCGCAACGCTTCGCTCTGACCTTCTTCGCCCCGAATCAATTCGCCACCTGGTGAAACCATGAAACACCTCCCATCCACTTAAACCTATAAAACAACGTCGTCGGACCCTTTGCCCATGATGACGATGGCCCCTTCGGATTCCAATTTTCTGGCAATCTTGAGAATCCCCTGTTGCGCCCCTTCCACATCGGAAACCTTGACCGGCCCCATCATTTCCAGATCCTCGCGCAACATCTCCGCCGCTCGTTCCGACATGTTGAGGAAGAACTTTTCCTTGAGCCGGTCGTCGGCCCCCTTGAGGGCGGCCAGCAGTTCGTCGTTGGAAATATCCCGGAGCAAAACCTGGAAGCTCTTGTCGTCCATAAGCAGCAAATCTTCAAACAAGAACATCTCTTTGCGAACCTCTTCGGCCAGCGGATTATCCTCCTCATCCAGATAAGCCAGCAATTTGTCGGAAATATCCCGACTCATCATATTGAGCAGTTCGGCAACCTTCTTGACACCACCACCACCCTCCTGTGCATAGCCACCGCGTGTCGCACCCAGGGCGTTGAGTTCCGTCAGCAAAGATTCTTCAATGTCCATCAACGCACCCGGCGGCAGATTACCCAGCTTGGCCATACGGAAGATCACCTCCTGCTGGGTATCGTGGGCCAGAAAGTCGATGACAAAGGATGCCTGTTCCAATTGTAATTGGGATAATATCAGGGCAATACTTTGTGGATGCTCGTTGGCCAAAAACGTCGCGACCAACGTGGGTTCCATGCTGTTGAGAATTTCCCACGGGGTGTTCTTTGGACCTTGTTGCAACTCCTTGAGCAATTGCCGCCCCTTCTCCTTGCCCAGGGCCTTCATCACCAAATCCTTCATCTTGTTCATGCCACCGCGAACATCGAACTGTTGCAATTCAAATTTATCGAGAAATTCCTGCCGCACCGCCTGGACGACCTCCTGGGGCATCACCCCCATGCGGGCGATGGTACGCGATATCTCCCGAATTTCATCCTCCTGCAACCCTTCCATAATCTTCTTGGAATCAGCATCTGGGAGAGACAACAAAAACACCGCCGCCTTTTCCTTACCGCTCAAACGAAAGCGTCGTATATTGGTCTTTTTGGAATCTGTCGCCGTTCCTGGCCAAACCTGTGTCTCTGCCATAACGTTGTCTCTTTTTTATCTTAAAGGGATGATCAATTTCTCAATTTTCCAAGGCCAGCCAGGAGCGGATGATTTCTCTGGCATCCTCAACATGTTCACCAATCATCTGCGAAGTCAGCTTGATGTTACGATCCGGTACCCGCATCCGAATGGGTTGTTCTGTCGGCAGCGTGCCGATCCCCTCCGCAAGCAATTGTTCTTCAAGTTCGGCAACCGCTGCGGGGACACCACTGTTATCCGCAGACAATTCGTTCTCCATGAGTTTTTGCACCATGGGCCGCAGGACAATGAAGAGAACCAGAAGAATCGTCAGGACCAAGCCAACCTGCATCCAGAAAGCGGGTTGCTTCCAGAACGGGATCCCCTCCTCTTCCGAGGCGACCATGGGGGCGAACGGCGTTTCGGAAACCTCGATGGTGTCGCCACGATCGGCACGAAACCCAACCGCCTGCTCCACAATCTTTTTCAACCCGTTCATCTCGTCTTCAGTCCGTTTTACATATTGCGGTGCCGCATCGGGTTTATCCGATTTTTCCAGTTTGGCATCGACCAGGACCGCAACGGATATCCGTTTGATGGTCCCTACCGGTAAAACGGTTTTTTCAACTTTCTTTGAAATTTCATAATTGATGGTTTCACGCTCAACGTTGCGTGTTTGATTGGATCCCGAAGCACCCGCCCCAGAACGATCATTGGCATCGTTGGGACGAACACCCGGAGTACCACCCACCCCAAATTCACCCTTGCTGGATTCCGTAGACGTTTGTTCGCTCCGGGCAACCTGCCCATCGGGATTGAAGGTCTCCTCCTGCCGCTCCACCTGGGAAAGATCCAGGTCGGCGGTAATCCGCACAATGCTCCGGCTGACACCACTGGCATTGATGCCGATAATCTTGTCCAACATAGCCTGTGCGCGATTTTCCAAGGATTTTTCAACCTGCTTTTGCATATCCATGGATTCATCGGCACCCATGCGGCCATCTTTGGAGGCTTGCTGCCCACCGGCGACCAAATTACCCTTTTGATCCAGCAAGGTGACCTGAGATTCATCCAACCCTTCGACCGCAGCCGCGACCAAGTGGACAATCCCTTCCGCCTGTTTGGCATTGAGCGGATGGACCAATTCCATGATCACCGATGCCGTCGCCGGACGCTCCTCGGTGACAAACAATGATTGCTTGGGCATCACCAAATGAACCCGGGCCTTACTCACCGCATCGATGCTTTCGATGGTGCGGGCCAACTCCCCCTGAAGTGCCCGTTGAAAGTTCATTCTTTGCATGAAATCGGTCATGCCCACCAGATTGCCCTGATCAAACACCTCAAAACCAACTCCCGTCCCCTTCTTGGGCAAACCCAAGGTGGCCATCTCCAGGCGCAGGTCATAAACACGATCCGCAGGGACTTCAATCGAACTGCCTCCCACCCCCAACTGGTAAGGGACGTTCATTTTGACCAACTGTTCCACAACACGCCCCGCCTCCACCTCCGGCAGACTGGAGAACAACGTCTTATAAGAGGGCCGCGTGATAAACCAGATCACCGCTGTCAACGCGATGACAGTGGAAATGACTGCCACGATCAGACCATTACGTCCCCCCAAAGGAAGATTTTCGAGAAACCTTGAAAAGGCTTCCGCCGGAGTTTCGCTCCTTCCAGAGTTCGTGGATGCCGAGGTCGCGGATTCAGCCATGGTCTGTCCTCTTGTTGTACAATGGGGATGGTCTCGACCGTTATCAAATCAGGACCATCCTGGTTGGGTCATGCCATTCATGAAATATCAGGCTGGCATACTCATGATTTCCCGATAAACATCCAGGGCCTTGTTGCGAACCTGGAGCATCAACCGCAAAGAAAGCTCCGCCTCGGATGAGGCGATTTGCGCTTCGTGAATGCTGACCCCAGAATTTCCCAAAAGGGCGCGTTCGCCCAAATCTTTGGCCCGCTTTTCCAATCGATCGGTCTCTTTGATCTGATTGCCCAGCATCACGGCAAAATCTTCCACCGGGTCACCACTTTCGCCTCCCACTTGCGCAAGGGTATTCATGTTGGGCATGACCGGACTACTGCTGATCGCTTGAATAGACATGGTTTAGGTGATCCTTTTATCTGCCAATCTCCAGGGCCTTCATGGCCATGGCTTTGGACGCATTGAGGACGGTGACGTTGGATTCATAGGAGCGACTGGCCGACATCATGTTGACCATTTCGGTAACCATGTCGATGTTGGGCATGGCGACGTAACCATCGGCATTGGCATCGGGATGGTTGGGGTCGTATTGCATACGGGGTGGTCTTTCATCCACATGGACACGATCCACCGAAACCCCGGTCGCTCCCGCCATCTCTTCACGGCTCAACATCTCCTTGAAAGGTTTGGCCACAAACACGGGATCCTTGCGTTTATACGGCCCGCCTTCCGCAGTACGGGTGGTTTGGGCATTGGCCACGTTTTCGGCAATGACATTCATCCGCAAACGTTGCGCAGCCAACCCCGATGAGGTCACTCGGAATGAGGTAAGAAAATCCATCGTTCACGTTCCTTTTTTTGACTGGCACAACCACCGGTTTAGCGACCGTCTATGACCATCCGCATGGTTGAAATCTGACCGCTGAGCGATTGGGCGGCATAGTTATAAAGCAACTGGTTAGCCGATTGCATGGCCATCTCCTGCTCCAGATCGACGCTGTTCAAATCACCCTTGGGGATGGAGATTTCCACCGCCTGCATCTCTCCCGCAACCGGGCCGTTGTAGGGCATGGGCATATGTTTGCCGCTAGTCCGGGCAACCGCCAATGAACCGGGCGGCGGCAAGGCTTTGGCCATTTCGTCTTCAAATTCAAGACGCATGGACTTATACCCAGGGGTATCGACATTCGCAATATTGGCGGCGATCAATTCCTGACGCTCATGTCTTAAGTTCAGGAGGTTGGTCTTAAAAGCCCCTGCGGGGCCAAGCAAACCGAGTCCGGCCATTGTTTTTCTCCCTGTCAAAGCGTTGGCGAAAAGCTTTCTGCTCTTTGCGCGAATGACAGTGAAGCACGGAACATGCCAAAATTGTTATTGAACCTGAACCCATCGCAATGGCTGGGTGAGATCAAACCGTGTTGGCACAGAACTGGCATTAATTTTTGGCGTGCAAAATGGCGATAGCCTGTGTTACCACTTTAAGATCAACGCCTGACAGATCGGAACACGACATGATCAAAATCGAAATTATTGGACCGAATGGTGAAAACCTGCTGGGCGGCACCCTGTCGGAACGGGTCAGAAGACTCGGTTTGCCTGTACTCGGTTTGCTCGGAGGGATGGTACTATCCTTTTTTTTGGCAAATAGCCTCGTCACCTCCGACAGTGAGATCCGTGCCGATGCCTCACAAGAGGTGCCAAAGACGTTCCAGTCTGGGGTCAGCTACCCCCTGCCAACCGCGCATGTTCCGAGTAGTGCGCCGAATGTTGCGATAATCACAGCCCAAGGACCATACCCGACCACCCCCAGCGACAAATCGCACACCCTCGCCCAATTCACCGGCAACAAAAAGGTGACCAATTCTTCAGCCAACGTGACCTCACCCAAAGGACACGCAGGTGCATCGGCCCCACCCAAGGGGGGGCAATACTCTGCCAGCACGCAGGCTTTTGATTCCGATCCTTTGTTGGACGAACGGATTCAAGCCGCCAAGACGTGGCTTACTGCGAATAATAACAGTGCCATTTACAGTGTCCAGCTCATGTCCGTTCATCGGTCGTCTTTGGGGGGATTGAAATCCTTCCTGAGCCGTTCCAACCTGGGTCTGTCCGCAGATAAGCTGATGGCCTTCCCCGTAGACCAGGATCGTCTCCTCCTCTTCTACGGTCAATACGCCACCCGTGAAGAGGCCACTCAGGCCATTGCTTCCCTCCCCGCAAGCATTCGCAATACCGGCCCATTTGTCTTGACCGGAAAAAACATCGAGGGAAAACTGGCCCGATTGCACAAAGACACCGAGCCACGGGGCGGGTTGGTTGCCGCCTTGAAACAATAATGAAAAACGCGATCATGGTTCCGAGAATGCGCGTCGTTTGGCGGTTGTTGGGACTGCTTTTCCTCTTGGGATGGCTGGGTCAAGGGAGTGCCTTGGCGGGTTTGGTGCATCAAGCCGCCTACCAGGGGCGGCTGGAGACTGTCAAAAGGCTGCTCGCCGACAAACAGGCCGAAATTGACATCTCCGATGGCTTTGGTTCGACCCCTCTGCACCATGCGGCCATGGGGGGAAAAGCGGATGTGGTGACTTGGCTGCTGCACAGTGGTGCCAAGGTCGATGCCCTCGATACGGGAGGGGGGACTCCGTTGATTCTGGCTATCCAATCCAACCATGTGGAAGTCGCCAAGATTTTGGTTCAGGCTGGGGCTGATGTCAACGTACACGATAATCTGGGCACAAGCGTGCTTGCGGGTGCCGCCTATCACGGGAATCGTGATCTGGTGGAACTGTTATTGGATCGCGGTGCCCAGGTCAATCATGCCAACGATATGGGACTTACCCCGTTGCACATGGCGACCCTGGCCAATGCCAAAACGATCATGCGAATATTGCTCAATCGTGGGGCCGATGCCAATGCCAAAGATGCCTCCAGTGAGACCCCTCTCAACAAGCAGAGGGATGAAGAGGCCCGTCAACTCCTGATGGGATATGGTGCGCGTGTGGTGGCAAACCAAGATGGAACCCTCGTCGAACAGTCTTCTCCCAAGGGGATAGAATAATGATGGCCATGGCTGAATCCGTAAAAACCCAAGCTGCCCCGATCCACGTCATGACCACGGAAAGTCCAGGGTTTCATGAACTCAATCAGGAAGATTACGTCGCAACTTTGACCACATTTGCCGAGTGGGGAGACCCCAAAGCCCAACATGATCTGGCAGCACTCTATCTGGAAGGGCTTGACGTGGAACAGGATTTTGCCGCCGCCTTGAAATGGCATACCCTCGCCGCCCAACAAGGCAATATTCTTTCGCAACACGATCTGGCAACGATGTATCTGGAAGGGTTGGGGGTCACACCCGATCCAGAGACCGCCTTTCGCTGGTTTTTCAAGGCAGCAACCCATGGCGATGCCAAAGCGCAAAATAATCTGGGCATCCTTTATGCCACCGGAACCGGCGTCGCACTGGATATCATCGAGGCGGCCCAATGGTTTTTATCGGCGGAGTCTCAGGGGATGCTGGATGCCACCGAAAATCTGGAAATTGCCAAGGAAGAGATGACCCCGGAGCAACTTCAAGAGGCGACAATGCGCTTCCAACTGCGCCAACAGGCAGAGACATGACCTCTCCCGTTCAAGGTGCCGCCTCCCTTTGGGCGGGACTCACCATGATTTTTCGTCCCGAACTACGTCGGTTTGTCTGGATTCCATTGTTGGTGAATAGCCTCTTGTTTGGACTGGGATTGTGGTATGGTTTTGGACAGACGGCGGATCTGCTGGCATGGATTGCCGGGTTTCTCCCCAGTTGGCTACAATGGCTCAGTTGGCTTTTGGTACCATTTTTGGTCGTGGGCGCGGTGTTGGTATTGATTTCCACATTCACCGTGGTTGCCAATCTGATCGCCTCCCCGTTCTTAAGCTTGCTCGCCGCCGAAGTGGAAGGTCTCATGACCGGCAAGAAACCGGTGGCCCAATCCCCCGCTCAAGCCATAGGCAATGAATTGGAGAAATTCTTCTACTCCATCAAATGGCTCATCTGGTTTCCGATACTTTTTTTTATTCCCGTCGTCAATACCCTGATTTCCCCGCTATGGTTTGTTTTTTGTGCCTGGATGATGGCCGTAGAATACGGCGATTATCCCATGGCCAACCAAGGGATGAATGGTCGCACCGTCCGCCAACATCTCAAGTGCCATAGGGGAGGAAGTCTTGGTTTTGGTGTCGCGGTCATGGTGATGATGATGGTGCCGGTGGTCAATTTTCTCGTCATGCCCGCCGCCGTGGCGGGGGCGACCATTTTTTGGCTGAAAACACGCCAACCGCAAACTCTGGAAGGGCAATTTCAAGCGACCCCCTGAAAAGAGTTGGCTATTTTCTGGAAACCATCCGTTGCCGCCTCGCAGCCTCTGCCCAAAACGCTGATCGGCTTACACCAATGGATGCCGCCTCCGCATCAATTTGTTCAATCAAGTCCTCGTCCAGGGAAATATTCGGCCAGCCCTCGTTCCCCAAAAGGTTGACCCGCACCAGAATACGAGCCACCTCTTGAATATCGGGGTCAGTGACCATGTCATCCAACGTTATCGGGGTCGGCATGGGATCGCCATCGGCGGCCATGGCTGCGACATGCCCTGCCAACGCATTTTCCGCCTGCTCCGCCGCCTCCTGAACCGTCAGTCCATGGCTAACGCATCCCGGAAAATCGGGGAAAGTCACACCAAATCCATCAACCCCTCTCTCAATGATCGCCAGAAATCGTTGAATGGCCATGCTTTTTCTCCTGAGCGCAGCTTGAGACCAGTCTGCCGCTCTGATGCTCTTTAGGGTTCCGATGGGCATATCTTTTACTGGGTGGGCGACAGTGACCTTGCCGGGAAGACCATCGTGCTTAAAATGGTTATGGTCGCCTGTCTGGCCGACTTTGTACCACCCAGCCTCCTGTAGTCTTTTGATAATTTCTCGGCTACTCTTCGGCATTGCCAATCTCCCCCGAGAATCCCCCTATCGGTCCAGCCATTCCCAAAGATCGGAACGCAGTCAATCATGACCTGCCCGAAAAACCTCGTCCAGAGACCGGGCGTCGAAGATGCGAAGGCTCCATTCTTCCAGGGAGGAGAGATCGGCCTTGGAAAGACTTTCGCAGACCCAGGCGGGGAGGTCGCCAAAACGACGTTGCAACTGGCGCGTCAGCATCTTTGCCTCGCCTTTCTTTTCTCTATCCCGATGAAACACCTCCAGTCGATGCTTCAATTTCGGCAAGGAAAAAAGCTCCTCCTCCGGCATTGCATCCACCATGGACTTGAACAATTTTTTCTCGAATTGCATCACATACTCTGGCGTGATCCCTTCCATCTCAGGACTATTCAAGGCATTTTTCATTTTTAACCTCCATAAACCGACGACAATCTGACCAAATGCCACGGAGATCGAGGTCTCGCAACCCATCCGCCAAACGCAGACATTGTTCTTGGGTCCACCCTCTTGCGCCAACCTCTTTGCGCTGAATCAGAATGAGATCCGCAATGGGTGGGGCGGGAACGACTGGAACTTCCGTCCGTACCTCGATGCCAACAGGCTCCAGCAACACTTTCAGCGTCTCGCCGACCAAATGGTGCCAATGGGTTTTCCCGTCTTTTTCCAACAAATCGAAACCACTCCACCCAACCGAGGATACAAACGCCCATTCCGATGCGCGTATTGCAACTGAAAACCTTCTGTTACAGCCTCAAAGCCCTGCCGACCGTCCCGACCTGAACGATCAAGCGCAAACAAATCCAATTCAAAATTTTCCGAGGCAACCTTCCCTGAATGACCCCGTACTCTTTCCGTGATCACCATTCCTCCCATCACTCCCACTCGATGGTTCCGGGCGGTTTGGAGGTGATGTCATAGGTCACCCGATTGATCCCCTGGACCTCGTTGATGATGCGATTGGATATTTTTTTCAATAAATCCACCGGCATGGGATACCAATCCGCCGTCATGTAATCCCGCGTCGCCACCGCCCGCAAGGCGATGACATGCTCATAGGTCCGCCCATCCCCCATGACGCCAACGCTCTTGACCGGCAAAAAAACTGCAAACGCCTGGGCAATTTTTTCATAATGGCCCGATTGGTGGAGTTCCTCCATATAAATATGGTCCGCCTGCCGCAACACATCGGCAAAGGCTTTCCTAACCTCACCCAGAATACGCACACCCAACCCCGGCCCCGGAAAAGGATGACGAAAAACCATCTCCCTAGGCAACCCCAGTTCCAATCCAACTTGGCGTACCTCATCCTTGAACAATTCCCGCAACGGCTCCAACAATTTCAACCCCATCCGCTCCGGCAATCCCCCCACATTATGATGCGACTTGATATTGGTCGCCACACCCGTCTTTCCCCCAGCCGATTCAATGACATCGGGATAAATCGTCCCCTGAGCCAACCAGCGAACGCCAGGAATCTTCCCCGCCTCCTCCTCAAACACTTCAATGAACGTATGGCCAATGATTCGGCGTTTTTGTTCAGGATCGGTCACCCCCGCCAACCGTCCCAAAAATCGATCCTGGGCCTGAATGTGCAACACCCGGACACCCATGTGTTTGGCAAAGGTGGCCATGACCTCCTCCCCCTCGTGCAAACGCAGCAAACCATTATCCACAAACACACAGGTCAACTGTTCCCCCAAAGCCCGATGGGCCAAGGCCGCCACCACCGAAGAGTCCACCCCCCCCGATAGCCCCAAGACCACATGGTCCGAGCCAATTTTTTCGCGGATGGCGGCAATCTCATAGTCGATAAAACCAGAAGCGGTCCACAAACCATGACCACCGCAAACATCCCGCACAAAACGGTTGATCAAAGCCGCCCCATTCTCCGTATGATCCACTTCGGGGTGAAACTGGACGCCATAAACCTCGCGCGTCGTCGATTCGATGGCGGCAACCAACCCCCCCGCACTCCGTGCCGTCACCACAAATTCTTGGGACACCTCAACCACATGATCACCATGGCTCATCCAGACCTGAGGACCACGATTCTCCTGAAACCAATGGCCAAAAAGCGGCTTTCGATGGGTCTCCTCGCCAGTGGCATGTAATTGCGCCGCCCCATACTCACGCTTGTCGGACGCCTGGACCACACCGCCACACGCCCGCGCCAACAGGTGCATCCCATAACAAATCCCCAAAACCGGCACCTTGAGTTCAAGAACCGCCTGGCGCAAATCGGGTGCGCCGGTGTCATAGACCGAACGATGCCCGCCGGAAAGGATAATCCCCAAGGGGTTGAATGCGCGGATCGCCTGGTCATCCATCGACCAGGGGTGAATTTCACAATAACTCCCGCACTCCCGAACCCGTCGGGCGATGATTTGGGTATATTGCGATCCGTAGTCCAGAATTAAAAATTTTTCGGCATGTATGGCGTCGGTCATGGGGGGATTCAATCCAATCGATAATTGGGAGCTTCTTTGGTGATATTGACATCGTGAACGTGGGATTCCCGCAATCCTGAACTGGTAATCCGAACAAATTCCGGTTTGGTACGTAAAGTATGAATATCGGGGCAACCGGTATACCCCATGGCCGAGCGAACCCCACCAAGAATCTGGTGGATCAGGGGGGCCAACGGCCCTTTGTAAGGGACACGCCCTTCGACCCCTTCGGGGACTAGTTTATGGATGTCCACATCGGATTGAAAATAACGATCCTTGGAACCATCCGCCATGGCACCCAGGGATCCCATGCCACGGTAGGTTTTATAAGAACGACCCTGGTATAAAAACACCTCCCCAGGGGCTTCGTCGGTGCCAGCAAACATCGAACCCATCATGACGCAGGAGGCTCCGGCAGCAATCGCCTTGGCCACTTCCCCGGAAAACTTGATCCCCCCGTCGGCGATCACCGGAATCCCATAACGGTCCGCCTCGGCAGCGCACTGAGACACGGCGGTGATCTGGGGTATCCCCACTCCGGCGACAATCCGCGTCGTACAGATGGAACCCGGCCCAATCCCCACCTTGACCGCATCGGCACCCGCCTCGATCAGGGCACGGGTCGCCTCAGCCGTCGCCACATTGCCTCCGATCACCTGGCACTGGGGAAAATGGCTCTTGATCCAGGAAACGGTCTCCAACACCCCTTTGGAATGGCCATGGGCGGTATCCACCACAATGACATCCACATCCGCCTCTGCGAGAGCCTGCACCCGATTGCGTCCATCCTCGCCCACCCCAACCGCCGCTCCGGCCCGCAAACGACCTGAACGATCCTTGCAGGCAAAGGGGTTGGTCTGAGCCTTTTCAATATCCTTGACGGTAATCAGCCCCACGCAACGGAAACCTTGATCCACAACCAGTAGCTTTTCAATACGATGGTGATGCAGCAACCGTTTCGCCTCTTCCATGGAGACCCCTTCCTGGACCGTCACCAGTTTATCCCCCTGGGTCATCAATTCTGAAACGACTTGGCTTTCATCCGAGGCAAAACGGACATCACGATTGGTCAAAATCCCCTGCAACACCCCATCCTCGCGGGTCACTGGAATACCGCTGATGCTGTGTTCGCTCATAATGCGCCGGGCTTCACGCAACGGGGCCTGGGGGAGAATGGTCCAGGGATTGACGACCAATCCGGCGACGAATCGCTTGACGGCCCGCACCTGATCCGCCTGTTCGGCGACGGACATATTTTTATGGATGATCCCCATGCCACCTTCCTGGGCCATGGCGATGGCGGCGCGACTTTCGGTCACGGTATCCATGGCGGCGGATACCAGGGGGATACTCAAGGGAATTTCTCGTGTCAACCGGGTGGATAAATCGACGCTGCGCGGCAAAATATCGGAATAGGCGGGAACCAGAAGAACATCATCAAAGGTCAGGGCAGTATCAAGAATTTTCATGGTCCTCCATGGGTACTGGGCGCGACGGTAGGTGATACCTTAGGGGAGAAAAATCCCCGGACCTTAAAATTATTAAAAGAAAAAAGGGGTCTGGGGGATTGCCCCCAGGGTTTTGACTTTGTTTTTGAATTGAAACAAAAAGGTTTCCATGCCCTGCTTTTGACTTTGTTTCAATTCAAAAGCAAATTCAAAAACGGAAAAGGGAGCTTTTTGTTTAAAATCAAAACCCTGGGGGCAATCCCCCAGACCCCTTTTTTCTTTTAATAATTGAATTCAATTTCAATAACGTCCCAGCCCCAACTCTAGCACGGAATCGGCAAACGCCCAATAGCCCAAATCTCACGGAGCCGCACGAAATCCCACCCCCACCAAATACTGCTCCGCACTCCGATCCCGACTGGCCTGCGGTTTGATCACCTTGACCCGCTCAAAATCCAAACGGGCACGACGCACCGTTTCATGGAATCCCGGCCCCTGAAACACCTTAACCACCAACGATCCACCCGCCCGCAAAGTCTGTCGCGCAAAATCATGGGCCGCTTCAGCCAATAATTCACCACGAGTCTGATCCGCCGCCGCAATTCCCGTCATGTTGGGTGCCATGTCCGACAACACAACATCCACCGTCCGACGCGGATGAATCGCACGGCCAAGATCCTCCAACGCCGCCTCCCCAAGAAAATCACCCTGAATGAAAATCACCCCCTCCAGCGGCGGCATCACCAAAAGATCCATCGCCACCACCCGACCCGAATGACCCACCAGATTGGCCGCAACCTGACACCAACCCCCAGGAGCCGATCCCAAATCCACCACCGTCATCCCCGGTGCCAACAACCGCCCGGAAGTCCCCACCATGGCATGACCATTCAATTCCAACAGCTTATAGGCAGCCCGAGAACGGTAACCATCACGCCGCGCCTGAAGGACAAAAGGGTCGCTGTGATGCTCACGCAACCAGCGACCACTGGAAGGACGACGTTTAACCATGGTCTTGCCAATGGTCAGCGATAATGAATTTCAATGATCTCAAACCGACGTAGACCACCCGGAGCATGAACCTGAACCTGATCCCCCTCCTCCTTGCCAATCATCCCACGCGCCATGGGACTGGTGATGGAAATCATCCCCTGGTCCAAATCCGCCTCGTCAACGCCGACAATCTGATAAGTGGCCTCCTCATCCGTTTCGACATCGGCCACCGTGACCGTGGCCCCAAAAACCACCTTGCTGGATTGAATCCGAGAGGGATCGATAATCTCCGCCGAAGATAAACTGGTTTCCAACTCCTTGATCCGCCCCTCGTTGAAGGATTGCTGCTCCTTGGCAGCATGATATTCCGCATTCTCAGACAAATCCCCATGCTCACGCGCCACCGAAATGGCCTCCACAATACGGGGCCTTTCCACCGACTTGAGCCGCTTTAACTCCTCTCGAAGTTTTTCCGCGCCAAGCACGGTCATAGGAGTCCTTTGGGACATGATAAACCCACCCTTAACAGTTGATGATCAATGCCAAAAATGATACAAACCACCTGCGGCTTGATTGATCAGTGTTGAATTTCCTGATGATAATCCTGGAGAGCCTTGCAACGAAAACCCGATTCCTGAATGGCCGCCATGGCCGCCACCGCCGCCCGCATCCCGGCAATGGTGGTAAAATAGGGAATCCGCCCCAAAAGGGCACTGCGACGCAAGGATAATGAATCGGCAAGGGCCTGTTTACCCTGGGTGGTATTGAATACCAGCAGGATATCGCCATTTTTCATCATATCCACAATATCGGGCCGCCCTTGGTTGACCTTGTGGATCTTGGTGACTAAAAGCCCCTCCATACCCAGATAATGCGCCGTACCCTCGGTGGCGCAAATCGTAAATCCCATCTCGACCAATCTTTGCGCCGGTTGCAGAACCGCGCTCTTATCCTCATCCTTGACAGAGATACAAGCCATCCCCCGCACCCCGGCCCCCGGCCTGGGGAGAATGGTCCCCGCACTCTCCTGCGCTTTGGCAAATGCCAGGGCAAAAGAATCGGCCAGTCCCATGACCTCGCCGGTCGATTTCATCTCCGGTCCCAAAACGGTATCCACCCCCGGAAATTTTTCAAAAGGAAACACCGCTTCCTTGACCGCCATATGGGTAAATCGCGGCTCCCGCCCCAAACCAATAGCACTCAGGCGTTCCCCCGCCATGATACGCGCCCCAACTTTGGCCAGAGGCACCCCGGTCGCCTTGGAAACGAACGGCACCGTCCGTGACGCCCGCGGGTTGACCTCCAAAATATAAACCGCCCCCTGGCAAATGGCAAACTGAACGTTCATCAGGCCAACCACTTTCAAAGCTTTGGCCAAAAGAACCGTTTGTCGTTTGATCTCTTCGATCAAGTCCTGACCAATGGAATACGGCGGCAAAGAACAGGCGGAATCCCCCGAATGAATCCCCGCCTCCTCGATATGCTCCATGACACCACCCACCAAAACATCGTCACCATCGGCGATACAATCGACATCGATTTCAATGGCATCGCTTAAAAAATGGTCCAACAACACCGGATGATCTG
Source organism: Magnetococcales bacterium (assembly GCA_015228925.1). Lineage (GTDB taxonomy): Bacteria > Pseudomonadota > Magnetococcia > Magnetococcales > UBA8363 > UBA8363. The sequence continues at coordinate 50,108 of JADGCQ010000009.1, forward strand.
GGGATGCCCGCACGGCGGTACGCATGTAGCGTTCCAGATCGCTTGCGGCATAAACGATCTCCATGGCCCTGCCACCCAAAACATAGGAAGGACGGACCACAATGGGATAACCGACCGATGCCGCAATGGCCATCGCCTCGGCCTCAGAACGGGCAATGGCATTTTTCGGCTGCCTAAGCCCCAACGTCTCCAATAACACCTGAAATCTTTCCCGATCTTCCGCTTGGTCGATGGCATCGGGACTGGTGCCAATGATGGGGGCACCCGCAGCCTCCAAGGATTTGGCCAATTTCAAAGGTGTCTGACCACCCAACTGGACGATAATCCCCTGGGGACGTTCGATTTCAACAATGTTGAGGACATCCTCCAGGGTCAACGGTTCAAAATAGAGCCGGTCGGAGGTGTCATAGTCGGTGGAGACCGTTTCCGGGTTGCAATTGACCATAATCGTCTCAAACCCCGCCTCCTTAAGGGCAAACGCGGCATGAACACAGCAATAATCAAACTCAATCCCCTGACCGATGCGATTGGGTCCACCACCCAAGATCATGATTTTGCGGCGGTCGCTGGGGGCCGCTTCGCATTGCACCTCGTAGGTAGAATACAAATAGGCGGTCTGCGATGAAAATTCAGCCGCGCAGGTATCGACCCGTTTAAATACCGGCTTCACCCCATGGCTGTGACGGACTGCCCGAATCTCCGCCTCATGCGATCCCATGATGCGCGCCAAAGTCGCATCGGAAAACCCCATCCGTTTCAATTCCAGCCAGTTTTCACGAGAAAGATCCTGAGGATGTCTCCCATACAACAACCGCTCTTTTTCGACGATCTGCTGAATCTGGTCCAAAAACCAAGGATCAATCGCCGTCACCTGGTGTATCCAGGCCAACGAACGGCCACACCGAAACGCATCGGCCACCAGAAGAATGCGATCAGGGCCAGCAAAATGAAGCTGCCGTTCCAAAGCGGCATCCCGTTCCCCCTGGGAATCATACGGTTGTGCCGCAAAAATGGGATCAAAACCATCCAGCCCCGTCTCCATGGAACGCAAAGCCTTGTGCATCGATTCCTTGAAGGTGCGGCCAATGGCCATGGCCTCCCCCACCGATTTCATCTGTGTCGTCAAGGTTGCTTCCGCCTGGGGAAATTTTTCAAAGGTAAACCGGGGAATCTTGGTGACCACATAATCGATGGTGGGTTCAAAGGATGCTGGGGTAACACCTGTGATATCATTCATGATTTCTGGAAGCGTATACCCAACCGCCAGCTTGGCGGCCACTTTGGCGATGGGAAATCCGGTCGCCTTGGAGGCCAGAGCCGAAGAACGGGAGACCCGTGGATTCATCTCGATGACGACCATACGGCCATTTTCTGGACTGATGGCAAACTGGACATTGGAACCGCCCGTATCCACACCCACCTCCCGGAGAATGGCAATGGAGGCATCCCGCAATTCTTGATATTCCTTGTCGGTCAACGTCAGTGCCGGTGCCACCGTGATGGAGTCGCCGGTATGAATCCCCATGGGATCGATATTCTCGATCGAGCAAACGATAATCGCGTTATCATCCCGATCCCGAACGACTTCCATTTCAAATTCTTTCCAGCCAATCAGGGATTCTTCGATCAGCACCTCGCCGGTGGGCGATGCGGCAAGCCCGCGGCGCACGATGGCCTCATATTCCTCCATGTTGTAAGCCACCCCCCCCCCGGTCCCTCCCAAAGTATAACTGGGCCGGATAATCAAGGGGAAAGGGATCTGTTGATGGATCCCCAAGGCGTCATCCCAATTGTGGGCAAACCCACTCTGGGCCATCTCCAGACCAATTTTGGTCATCGCATTTTTGAATAATTCCCGGTCTTCCGCTTTGGCGATGGCGTCACGGGAGGCACCGATCAATTCGCAGCCAAACTTTTCCAGGACACCCAGTTCTGCCAGCTTCATGGCCAGATTCAGGGCTGTTTGACCGCCCATGGTAGGCAACAGGGCATCGGGTCTTTCCTGCTCGATGATGCGGGTGACGACCTCCACCGTCAGCGGCTCGACATAGGTACGATGGGCCAGATTGGGATCGGTCATGATGGTGGCCGGATTGGAATTGACCAACACGACCTGATAGCCCTCTTCGCGCAGGGCCTTGCAGGCTTGTGCCCCAGAATAGTCAAACTCGCAGGCCTGACCGATAACGATCGGCCCGGCACCGATAATAAAGATTTTTTTGATATCGTCCCGTCTTGGCATAGCCGTCACCTGGTCATGAATGTTTGGCGTGACGCATCATCGTCACAAAATCGCCAAAAAGATAATGGGCATCGTGGGGACCGGGGCTGGCTTCGGGGTGGTATTGCACCGAAAAGACCGGTAATCGATGGTGGGCAATCCCTTCGACACTACCATCAAACAAGGATTCATGGGTTACCGATACCTCCTTGGGCAGTGAATCCCGCGTTACGACAAACCCATGATTTTGCGCGGTAATTTCGACAAGACCTGTTCGAATATTCTTGACCGGATGATTACCGCCACGGTGACCGAATTTCATTTTGGAGGTACTGGCCCCCAAAGCCAGTGAAAGCATCTGGTGACCGAGACAAATCCCGAATAGTGGGAGACCGGTTTGCAACAGCCGTTCGATCAGACGAATGCCATGTTTGACCGCCTCAGGATCCCCCGGTCCGTTGGAGAGAAAGAAACCGTCGAAACCGCCATCCAGGAGCTGTCCACCATCGACACGGGACGGCCAGATTTTCAGCTCACAGCCCGCCGAAACCAGATTACGCAATATATTATATTTGACGCCATAATCCACCACCGCCACCTTGCATGGGGGGAGACCATCTCCAGGCACCTCACCTTTGGGGTGCCAAACATTTTTTTTCCATGCTGTCAAACCATCCCGCCAAAGATAGGGGGTTTCACAACTGACCTCACCAGTCAAGTCCATCCCGGCAAGCCCCGGCCACCCCCTGGCCTTGGCGACCAGAGATGCGGTATCAAAATCGACTGTAGACAGCACGCCACGCCGCGACCCCTGATCACGCAAAAGCCCCACCAGTTGGCGGGTATCGATCCCTTCGATCGCAGGAATTTTATGCCGGGCAAGGAAACCGGCCAGATTTTCCTTAGCACGCCAGTTGGAGGGGACACGGGAGGATTCGCGGATAATGAAACCTTTAAGCCAGGGCCGACGCGACTCCATATCTTCGGGATTAATCCCAACATTGCCGATTTGGGGCGCGGTCATCGTGACAATCTGACCCGCATAGGAGGGATCGCTCATGATCTCCTGATACCCCGTCATCGAGGTGTTGAAACAGACCTCGCCGACCTCTTCCCCCGCAGCACCACAAGCCATACCATCGAAACGGGTGCCATCATCCAAAACCAAAACCGCTTTATCTACGCCATGGATCATCGCAGCCCACCCGTTGACCATCAGTTGATAGGAACCGCCACAGCCTGTTTGATCCATCCGCTCAAAGACCAAACAAACCACCCTATCAAATCTAAACCCGTCCGGCCTGTTTGCCAACCAACAAAAAATGTTTGAAAGGCTTCATCGTTGGTTTCCACACCCCCCATGGGTTACTTAAAAAGGCCGGATGATTCGCTGTAAGTATCGCCATCTGCTGACATGGCCAACGTAACCTCGTAAAATCGCCATACGGGGGAAATAGGCTTATGCCAAAGAGGAATCGACCTGTTCAAACAGGCTGGATCAATTTTCAGTCACACGATCGTTTCGTTGTGGATCGTTGGTCCATTTATATGATACATCCTCAGGGACAACCCGCAGGATTGAACAAGGTGGAAAATCATGAGTCCAAACAATGAAGAAATCTTGAGCAAACCAGATCTGTTTGATTTGGCACTTCCAGCACTCATTCGAGCGCAAAAAAAAGCCTATGAAAAGGCCAGACAGTGTGGAGGAACCGTTTGCATCTGGAAAGATGGTAAAATTGCAGAGGTTGATCCCACCACTCTCCTGGATGATCAACCACAACCATAACAATCACCAAATTCATGGTATTTTAGTGTCTATCACAACCAACCAGGGGATACCAAAATGTCTCTTTCAGAAAAGAGGTTACAACAACGGAGAAATAAAAAAAATGCAAAAAAACAATCGCGAAAGAAAAACACTATAGGGACATTGATAGGTTCTTACGGCAACATCCATGCCGCGATCAACGCACCTGTTCATGAATGCCTTGTCAGTGAAACTCTGGAAGATGATGGAATTGGGAATGTATTTTTCAGCAGAAAAATGTTGAATGGTGACATTGCATTAGGTTCTTTTCTTATCGATATCTATTGTTTAGGCGTAAAGGATTCTTTTTTTAGAATCATTTCAGAGCATGAATATCAACATTTTATTGGAAATAGTCCGCAGAAGATGGAAACGATTCACCCTGCATGTGCCAGGAAACTGATTGAAGGATCGGTTGAATTTGCGCACCAATATGGAATTGCTCCGCATAAAGAATATAAAACTGTCATGTTGATATTTGGCGATTTTGATTCTGATGTTTGTCCTTCAAGCTATGAATATGGAAAGGACGGTGAACCATTATTTATCCCCGGACCCTATGATAGCCAAAAGAAAATTAAAGAAATATTTGAAAAAATTGGTTACGACGATCTCAGCGTGTTAAGGGGCGTTTCTGGTGAGCTATCGCCTGAAGATTTGGAGGGATTGGGACCTGATTACGAGTATGTTAATTTTGAGATTACTGAAGATGCATTGCCCGATAAAAAACTCGATCAACTCACGGCAGCAGAGCGTGACGAATTAGACGCAATCCATGACCAATTGACTTTGGGATCTCACAAAGTCATACGAAGATTGCAAGAATTCATTCAGAAGTATCCAGATATTCCAGTGCTGTATAATTATCTTTTTGTTTCATACAGTTGTTCAAACAATACAGAAAAAACTATCGAAACACTTGCAAAATGCATGGAATTATTCCCCGATTATTTATTCTCGAAAATTGCTCATTGCCATCAAAAAATGAATGAAGGCGATATGGAAATTGTTCCAAAAGTTTTTGATGGAAGATTTGATCTCTCTTTCCACATCAAGGATAGAAGAACATACCATATTTCTGAGTTTACAGGCTTTAATGCACTCATGGTTCGTTATTTTAAAATGATCGGAAAAGAAAGAATTGCAAAAAATTTTCTTGAACTATTGGAAAGAGTTGCTCCAGACCATCCTACCACCCAGAGTGCCAAACGCTTTCTCAATCCAGGACTTCTCCATAAATTTATTAATAAGATGCGAAATGTATGAAGAGGAAAGTATCGCTTCAATGTTTTGCAAAATTGACCTTAGCAGGGGAGGCCAAACCTTCAATTGGCATCGGTCACCATCAACCATTTTGACACTCCGGGGCACAACCGTGTTGTCATGGACCTCATTTCATGCTACTAAAAATCAGGAATATCCCATTTAAAGAGGAGATGGTGTCATGTCGTCTGTCGTTCGCAAGGCCATGCTTGGGGCATGGGTTCTTCTGGGGGGTACCCTCGCATGTACCGGGGTAGCCAATGCCGAAAATCGTGGTCAGTTAAGCTATGCCGATGATGTTCGTCCCATCCTGCAAATCCGTTGCATGGAATGCCATTCGGGCAACGGTGCCGGGGTCACCGCCAGCGGTTTGAACTTGGAAACCTACGAAGGCCTGATGAAAGGGACCCGCTTCGGACCCATCGTCATCCCCGGCAATGCCATGGTCAGCAATCTCAACGTCCTGGTGGAAGGACGCGCCGGTATCCGCATGCCCCACGACCGCAAACGGTTGACCTCCTGTGAAACATCGATCCTGCACGATTGGGTCAATCAAGGGGCCAGAAACAACTAAATCAGTCTTATGACACTTTAGGGCGTGGCGTTGGTGCCAGGGCTTGGTGTCCGGTGTGTAATCGCCGGAACGCCTTTGGTTTGCTGTACCTGAAACGACTCTCCAAGGATGGTGAATCATGCGCATTACCATGATCGGTACCGGATACGTCGGGTTGGTTTCCGGGGCTTGTTTTTCCGAGTTTGGGGCCGAGGTCATCTGCGTCGATTGCGATACCTCCAAGATTGATCGACTGAATCGGGGGGAAATTCCCATCTTCGAGAACGGGCTGGAAGAACTGGTCACCCGTAACCATAAAGAAGGGCGGTTGCTTTTTCAGACCGATACTGCCGCAGCGGTCGCCGCTAGCGACGTGGTGTTTATCGCCGTGGGAACCCCGGAACGCCGTGGCGATGGTGCCGCCGACCTGCGCTATGTTTTTCAGGCGGCACGCGATGTGGCACGCGGCATTCAAAAATTTACCGTCGTCGTCACCAAATCCACAGTCCCCGTCGGGACCGGCCAGCAGGTGGCGCGGATCATCCGTGAAGAAAACCCCGAGGCCGATTTTGAAATGGCCTCCAATCCCGAATTTTTACGCGAAGGGGCCGCTATCGAAGATTTCATGCGGCCCGACCGGGTTGTCATCGGTGTGGAATCGGACCGGGCCGCCCAGGTTTTAAGAAATCTTTATCGTCCTCTGTATCTCAGTGAAACCCCCATACTCATCACCAATATTGCCACCGCTGAGTTGACCAAATATGCCGCCAACGCTTTCCTGGCGACAAAAATAACCTTTATCAATCAATTGGCCAATCTTTGTGAATCGGTTGGGGCGGATGTTCACCACGTCGCCAAAGGGATGGGATTGGACCAACGGATTGGCAGCCAGTTTTTGCAACCCGGTCCCGGTTATGGTGGCTCGTGTTTCCCCAAGGATACCCAGGCCCTGGTGAAAACCGCCCGGGAACATGGCCAACCCATGGGGATCGTCGAGCAAGTCATCGAAGCCAACCGCCTGCAAAAAGAGCGGATGGTGGATAAAATCGTCGGTGCCCTGTCGGGAACGGTCGCTGGCAAACAACTTGCGGTCCTTGGACTCACGTTCAAGTCCAATACCGATGATCTGCGGGATGCCCCGGCACTGACAATATTGCCGGCACTGCTCCGTCAGGGGGCGATCATACGGGCTTATGATCCCGAAGGGATGCGGGGGGCGGCCCAGCTTCTTCCCGGTGTGGAAATGGTCCAAGGCCCCTATGAGGCCTGCAAGGATGCCGATGCCCTGATTATTCTCACCGAGTGGAACCAGTTTCGCAACCTGCAACTGGACCGCTTGAAAACACTGTTAAAACCACAGCCAGGCACAGGCCAGGTCTTCTGCGATTTGCGAAACATCTACGAACCCGCTCTGATGAAAGAGCTTGGATTCCACTACATCTGCGTAGGCCGCTAACCCATGAATGCAATCAATCCGCACATTTTTCGTGAATACGATATCCGGGGCATTGCCGGAAAAGATTTGACCGAGTCTTTGGTATTCGACTTGGGCCGAATTTTTGCCAGCCGCCTTCGCAAAGAACTTTCCCTGGTTACCCCACCCAGGGTGGCGGTCGGTCGTGATGGTCGCCTCTCCTCGCCACAACTGGCGGCAAAACTCGCCGCCGGATTGGCCCAAGGGGGTGCCCTGGTGGATGATGTCGGGTTGGTTCCCAGTCCTGGGCTTTATTTCGCCATGCATCATTTCAAGGCCGATGCCGGGATCATGATCACCGGCAGTCATAATCCGCCCGATTATAATGGCATGAAAATGGTCAAGACCAGCCGCCCCGTCTATGGCGACCAGATTCAGGAACTCAAACACGCCCTCATGGCAGAATCCTTTGAGGATCATCCCGGCGGAGCCATCCACAAGACGGATATCCTGGACGCCTACCTGCAACGGTTGATTGTGGATTTTAAACCGGGTCGCCCAGTCAAGGTGGTCCTGGATTGCGGCAATGGGGCCAGTGGTGTCATTGCGCCGCAACTTTTGGAAAAACTTCCCGGAATCGAGGGGGAGGTGCTGTTTGCCGAGGTCGATGGCCGCTTTCCCAACCATCACCCCGATCCAACCCTCCCCGAAAATCTTCATCAACTGCGCCAGCGTATGCAGGAGATCGGTGCCGAGATCGGCATCGCCTACGATGGGGATGGGGATCGCATCGGTGCTTTGGACCATCAGGGTAAGATCGTCTGGGGGGATCGCATGATGATCCTGTTCGCCCGCCAGATTCTCATTACCCATCCGGGTGCAACCATCATTGGCGACGCCAAATGTTCCCAGGTGATGTTTGATGCCATTGCCCAGGCGGGGGGGAACCCCTTGATGTGGAAAACCGGGCATTCGTTGATCAAAACCAAGATGAAGGAGACCGGTGCCCCTCTGGCGGGTGAAATGAGCGGCCATTTATTCTTCGCCGACCGCTACCTGGGGTTTGATGATGCCCTTTATGCCACGGTGCGCCTCCTTGAAATCATTGCCCAGGCCCCCTCCACGCTGGCGGAACGTCTCAGCGACCTCCCCGAAGTTCATGCCACCCCCGAACTGCGCATCGACTGCCCAGATGAGAAAAAGTTTCAGGTCATGGCACGCATCCTCCAGGGGGAACGGGACAAAGGCTCCGATTTTTCCGATGTCGATGGGGTTCGCGTCCGTTGCGATGGTGGGTGGTGGTTGCTGCGGGTTTCCAATACCCAACCGGCCCTGGTCGCACGGGTGGAAGCCAACACCTTAAAACGGCTGCACGAAATCGCCCAGGAGGTCGCAGCTCTCCTGAAGCCGGAAGGGGTCTTTCTTCCCGCCTGGGAATGACCGTTTTATGGACGGTCGGAATGATGGCAGAACATTGAGAGAATCATCATGAGAATTGACCGCCTGAAGGTGACCCATTTCAAGGGATTTAATTCCCGTGAATTTATGTTTCACCCCCAATTCAATCTGATCGTGGGGATGAACGGTACTGGGAAAACCAGTGTCCTTGATGCCCTGGGGGTGACAACAGGTGTTTGGCATATAGGAATGAAGAATAATGTTATCAATCTTATTCATCCTGATGCGATAAGGCTCTGTCAATTTAAGCATAAGGATAGTACCGAGGATGAAGAGTACCATTCCAACATACAGTGGGAACATGTTTATCCCTGTGAAGTTTCTGCCTCTGGCTTGGTTCAAGGTCAAAACCTCTCCTGGACCATCTCTCAGACTTCTCAGTCCCGCTTCAGTGTGGTTGAAGGTTCAACCAGGATCATGCAGATGGCCGCAGAGACTGCTCAATCCATTCGCAATGGATCAAACATCCCTTTGCCGCTCATCTCCTATTATAGCCTCGGAAGGTCGCGGCAGGAGCCACACGGCTCATCCAAAATAACTGACCCCATGGAAATTGTCAGCAAAGAGGATCAATCCCGTCTGTCTGAATATTGGAACTCTGTCGATCCCAATTTTTCGGTCATCCATCTGACACGCTGGATTGCACGACAATCGTGGATTGCCTTTCAGCAGTCAAGTCGCGTTCCACCTGTGTTCCTGGCGGTCAAAAAAGCTATGGTTTCCTGCATTGAGGGGGCAAGTGATCTTTATTTCGATCCCAACCTTGGGGAAGTTGTCGTGGCATTATCCACAGGAACACTCCCTTTTTCCTATTTAAGTGATGGGCAACGCTCCATGTTGGCCATGGTGGGTGATATCGCGCTTAAAGCAGCCAAATTAAATCCACAGTTTGGCAGTACCGTCTTGGAGGAAACATCGGGGGTGGTGCTGGTCGATGAACTCGATTTGCACCTTCATCCACGCTGGCAACGGGGTGTGATCGAAGATTTGCGGCGCGTATTCCCCAAGATTCAATTTATTTGTACCACCCACTCCCCGTTCCTGATTCAATCGTTGCGCAGTGGTGAAGAGTTGATCGTCCTTGATGGCCAACCCACGGCTGAAGTAGCAAACAAATCGATTGAGGAAGTCGCGCTGGGTATTCAAGGGGTTAATGGTATTCACGTCAGTCAACGATATAAAGAAATGGAAAATACGGCCCAACGCTATCTTGAAATGCTGGAACAAGGTTCCGCCGTTCCGAGAGATCAACTGGAAGCGTTCAAAAACAGGTTGGCTGGAGAGTTGATGCCCTATGCGGACAACCCAGCATTCCAGGCTTTCCTGGAAATGAAGCGTGCGGCCAAGCTGGGGAGTTGAACCATGAGGCCGGTATGTCGTGGCTCATCGCCCCAAACTGACGATTTTTCAAATTATAGCGATGCCAAGCCAGAGTTGGTATCACGGCTCGGCCCATATTGCAGTTATTGTGAGCGACCGATTCATACAAACTTAGCCGTGGAGCATATCCAACCCAAGGGGCTGGCGGAATATGCACATCTGGTGGGGTGCTGGAGCAACTTCCTTTTGGCTTGCGTCAACTGTAATTCGTCCAAATTGGACAAAAATGTCAATCTAGCACAGACGATCCTGCCAGATCGTGATAACTCTTTTTTTGCACTCCGTTATCTCCCAGATGGTCGGATTGAGCCATCTGCCGCAGCCATATCTGGAGACTTCAAGACGATGGTTGCGGAAACGTTAGCATTGACCGGGTTAGACAAGGCCATGGTCATAACGCTTGATAGCCATGGCAGACAGGTTGCGTTGGATCGAGTGAGCCAACGTATGCAGATATGGCTCAAAGCTGAAGATGCCAAAACGGATATTGAGAATAATCCAGCAAATTCCGTTCTTCGAGAATTCGCCGCAAAATTAGCCGTTGCGGAAGGTTTTTTTAGTATTTGGATGACAGTTTTTGACGGCGATCCCGATATGCGCAACCGTTTGATCGATGCCTTTCCAGGGGTAAGGGGGAGTGGTTGTTTTGACCCGATCAGCACAGCCCCCGTTTCACCCGCTCCCAATCCTGATGGTCTGGCCCATGGTGGCAAGATATGAAACCGTTGGATACCGCAATCCTGTTGGCTGGAGTCCCTTTGGCCTCCCCGGTCACGTTGTTATCGGGGTGTGTCGGTTTTTGTGAAGACTTGGCCCGTATGGAAGGGTTTGATTTTTCTGCCGTAGGGGCTATTTTCCTCAAGGGGACCACACTTCAGGCGCGCCAGGGCAATCGACCACCACGGGTTGTGGAAACGCAAGGGGGGATGCTCAATGCCATCGGGTTGCAAAACCCCGGGGCACGCCATGTCGTCGATCATATCCTCCCCACCATTCAACACCTGCCGACCCGTTTTTTCGCCAATATTGCCGGTTCCACCGTGGCGGAATATGGTGAAGTCGCCCGCATTTTCGATGACAGCCCCGTGGATGGGATCGAAATCAATATTTCCTGCCCCAACGTCAAGGAGGGAGGGGCCGCTTTTGGTTCCGATCCCAAGGTTGCGGCACACGTCGTTGAAACCGTGAAACGGGTAACCTCCAAGCCGGTCATCACCAAACTTTCCCCCAATGTCACCGATATCACCCGTGTAGCCCAAGCGGTTATCGATGCCGGCACCGATGCCATATCCGCCATCAACACCCTGATGGGAATGGCCATCGACCTGGAAAAACGCCGTCCTGTCCTGGGTAACGGCCAAGGGGGACTCTCTGGACCCGCCATCAAACCTGTGGCATTACTACAAGTCTGGCGTATTCACCAAATTGCCGGACCCAGGGGTATTCCCATCGTCGGCCAAGGGGGAATCACGACCGCACGCGATGCCATGGAATTTATGGTCGCTGGTGCCACGGCCATTGGATTGGGTACCGCCCTATTTCGTAATCCCCTGGGGGCCAGGGAAGTCCTGGATGGTATGGTGGCCTGGGGCCAACGCCTGGGTGTTGCAAACTTCCATGAGATCAGGGGGACACTCAACCAACCATGATGACCACCCCCATGATGCCATTTCCCCTTCCGGCATCGCGGATAAACAGGAGTCACTTTCGTGCATGTCGTATTGGCGCAACCCCGGGGATTCTGCGCCGGGGTAGAACGGGCAATAGCCATCGTGGAAAAAGCCCTCGAAGTCTATGGGCCACCTTTGTATGTTCGCCATGAAATCGTCCACAACCGGAGGGTGGTGGAATCTCTGCGGCGCAAGGGGGCGGTATTCGTCGATGAGCTTGACTTGGTTCCCGATGGTGCCACGGTGATTTTTTCCGCCCACGGTGTATCCAAGTCTGTCGCCCAAGAGGGCCATCGCCGTCCATTGCGCGTATTGGATGCCACCTGCCCCCTGGTGGAAAGGGTCCACCGCCAAGCCGTCCGCTTCCATGATGAAGGGTATCGCGTCATCCTCATCGGCCATCCCGGTCATCCCGAAGTCGAAGGGACCGTCGGACAACTGCCACCGGGAAACATGGAGGTCATCAAAGATGAACAGGCCGTCGGCACCCTTCCCCACAGCCATGATCACAAAGTCGCCTATATCACCCAAACCACCCTCTCATTGGACGAAACCGCCGAGGTGGTCCAACAATTACAGGCCCGTTTTCCCAACATTCGGGCACCTGGACGAGAAGATATCTGCTACGCGACCCAAAATCGACAAAACGCCGTCAAGGCTCTCACCCAACGTTGCGATCTGATTTTGGTATTGGGCGCGCCCAACAGCAGTAATTCCAACCGCCTGCGGGAAGTGGCCGAACGAGGAGGGACACCCGCCTATCTCATCGAGTCAGCGACCGATGTTCACATGGCGTGGTTTGAGGGCGTTCAAACTCTGGGGATCACCGCAGGGGCCTCCGCCCCGGAAATATTGATCGATGAACTACTGGCCCATCTGCATGTGGATCATCACAATGTCGAAGTGTTGTCGGTCAACGAAGAAAATCTTGTCTTCCCCCTCCCCAGGGAGTTGATCAAAGACATGGATATGATCTCTCCATCGTCATCACAGCCCCCCCCACAGTGATCCATCGGCCACCATGCGTCCAACCAAACCAACCTTGGAACATTCCAGAATCGGAATTATCTTCTGGATTTTTTCCATCCTCTGGCTCATGGGATATGGCCATGGCTGGAGTATGGACAACCAGGATGCCTGGGGAGGCGTTCCGGGGGAAACATTGGAATTTGATCTTCAATGGTTGGGGATACCGGCGGGTCGCGCTTCCATCATGATGACGACCGAATCGGTTCAACGGGTCAATTTTGAGGCGGAAGCACGCACCATTGGGGTATTAAAAATTTTTGGTCCATTCCATGATCGCATCCGTGCCATCGCTCGGAAAGGCCCTGTAGATTTTACCAGTTTGGAAGTCTTCAAAGATCAACGCAAAGGTCAGGATATTCGCCTGACCCATGATTTTTTTGATTGGAAGAACAGGCTTCTCACCCGAAACCGCCAGGGAGAAGACCTCAAAGGATTACCCCTTGAAAAACCTGGTACCAACGACCCGGTGACAGGATTTTTTTCCATCCGCAGCCTCCCCGATTTTGGCCCGGGGAAAACCATACAAAAACCCATGCAGGTGGGATGGGCCATCGAAGAGGTTACATTTCGGGCGGATGGTGTGGAACGACGCTTAAGTCCAGTGGGTTGGTTTGATGTATTCCGGGTCCGCTTGGAGATCCCCCATTCGGATCTGTTTCACCAGCCGGATGATCTGGTCCTATGGTTGACGGCAGACCGGAGACGATTACCCATCCGGGTCGAATCGGTATTACGCCTCGGTCGCGCCTCAGCCGACCTGATTGCCTATGATGATGGTCGTGGTGGAAAAAAATCCGCTGATAAGGAAAAAAAATAATGGCTCCCCGTGTTATCGCAATCATCCCCTCCCGTTTTTCCTCCCAACGCCTGCCGGGCAAACCGCTGTTACCCATGGCGGGCAAACCCATGATTCAGCATGTCTACGAACGGGCCATCCGGGCTAGGTTGGACGATGTGATCGTTGCTACCGACGATGAACGCATTCAAGCGGCAGTCCAGGGTTTTGGCGGTCGCGTGGTCATGACCCGCACAGACCATCTTTCCGGTACCGACCGCGTGGCCGAAGCGGCTCTGGGGTTGGATGCCGATTTTATCGTCAATATTCAGGGTGACGAACCCCTCTTGGATCCAGAGGCCATCAATCAGGCGGTCACCCCCTTTTTGACCGATGACCGTCTGGTCATGTCCACTCTGGCGCATCGCATCACCCAGCCTGCGGAAATCATGGATCCCAATGTGGTCAAGGTGGTCTGCAACGCCCAGGGGTTTGCCCTTTATTTTTCCCGCGCCCCCATACCGTGGGCGCGATACGAAGACCATGGACCTCCTGGTGCTTGGCGTCACATTGGCCTGTATGTATTTGGCAAAGATTTTCTGGCCCTGTTTGCCGCCCTCCCCCCGACCCCTTTGGAAAAACGCGAAGGATTGGAACAACTGAGGGCTTTGGAACACGGATACCCGATACGTGTCGTGCCGTCCAATGCGGGGGCATTGGGGGTGGATACCAGGGCCGACTATGAAAAAGTCCGTTGCATTCTGGAACAGGGAGAACAATCATGAATGAACCTTCCGGGACCATCGAATTCAATCCCAAACGGGTTTCCCAACGCCTGACGGAACAAACGCCCGCCATCCTCCGCATTGACAAAGAAAAAATTCCCGTCGAAATTCTTGATATCGGGGTTTCCGGTTTCGGCCTTCATGCCATGGTTGGGTTGGATTTGGGAAACCTTGTCGAATTGGAGGTTACCAGCGACGGCAGCTTGGATGCTTATATTTGCAAGGTTGTTTTTTCCAGTCAGGAGGGAAGACATTTCCGTATCGGTCTTGAAATCCTTGAACAGGAACCAGAAATCGTCATCATGTCACCCGATGACGAGGAGGCGCAATATCTTAATATGGGAGAATGACGTTGATGGGAAAACTACGGCGATGGATTTGGTTGATTTTTCTCATTCTGAACGGTTGCGCCACCGTTCCGGCAAACGTCGATCAGGCCTGTGTTCTCCTGGAAGGGCGTGATGATTGGTATAGAAGTCTTCGCGCTTCCGAAAAAAAGTGGGGCGTTCCCATGCACGTCCAACTGGCGATCATTCACCAGGAGTCGAAATTTCGCTCAGACGCCAAACCGCCCCGAAAAAAATGGTTTGGTTTCATTCCCGGCCCCAGACCTTCCAGTGCCTATGGTTACGCCCAGGCCCTGGACGACACCTGGGCATGGTACAAGAAAAAAACGGGTAATTCCTGGGCCGACCGCGATGATTTTGATGATGCGGTCGATTTTATCGGTTGGTATGTCGATATCAGCCATAAAACCATCGGATTATCCAAATGGGACGCCAAATCACACTATCTGGCTTACCACGAGGGGCATGGTGGCTATAAAAAGAAGACGTTTCTGAACAAACCCTGGTTAGTCCATGTCGCCGATAAAGTCGCTACCAGGGCTTCCGAATACAAAGAACAACTCAAAGAATGCAGTTCTACCTTGGATAGTAGAAAAAGTTTTTTCAGTTTCTAATGGAAAAAGATCCAAAAAGGGAATCGGTTTTGCCTCATCAGAAGAAAAATTTATGAAGCGTGTA
Source organism: Magnetococcales bacterium (assembly GCA_015228925.1). GTDB lineage: Bacteria > Pseudomonadota > Magnetococcia > Magnetococcales > UBA8363 > UBA8363. Next base: position 65,491 of record JADGCQ010000009.1, read on the forward strand.
GAGGACACAATCGGGTAGAGTCGAGAATGGGGGTGCGTCAGTTCTCGACTCTACCCGATTTCAGCGACGCTTCAAAGCAACTTCACCAGAGCGGCCACGGCCCCAACGGCCACGAACATCAAGCTCCCAAGCTTGATCACCATGCGTTGCTCCAGTTCCTTGATGTCTCGTTTTAACTCTGATCGAACCGACTCGATCTTGACATCCAATTCCTTGATATCTCGTTTTAACTCCGACCGAACCGACTCAATCTTGACATCCAGTTCTTTGAACCGGATTTCAACTTTCGCATCCAGTTCCTTGAACCGGACTTCAACTTTCGCGTCCAGTTCCTTGATATCCCGCTTCAACTCCGACCGGACCGACTCAATCTTGACATCCAGTTCCTTGAATCGGACTCCAACGGTAACTTCGACCTCGGCCAGATCCTTTTTGGTGGTCAACCGGTCCTCGACCAGGGCGACAAGTGCCTCGGCCTGGATGGCGGCCTGACGCTCATCAACTCCGGCATCCCGCAGTTTCTTGACGTAGGTATAAGTGTCGAACGCAATGGCCTGACTCATCGGACTCCCCTTTCAAAAAATTACTCGTCGCCGTCCTCTCTCATTCTATACCTCGCAATAGAAACTTGACAGCTATGCCATCATGGCTATCAGGACAATCGCATTAATAATCCTTTGACACAGACATATAACTTATATAAGTTTTTGCGACGATACCGCACCGATTTCCCTTGAGCAACCGTAAATGTTTTAACGTCACAGCCTCAGGGCAATCGCATTTGAAATTGGCACGTACAAATGTCCGAAAATGATCAATTATTAAAAGAAAAAAGGGGTCTGGGGGATTGCCCCCAGGG